>JBBQIF010000324.1:0-3876 GCA_038324665.1 Bacteroidia bacterium | reverse complement strand
TTGCCAAATACATAATGGTCTTTCCAGTAGGGAGAAGCCTCAACATCAAAAAGACTAATAATCTCGTCCACATTGTTTAATTCTACTGTCATTGAAAAGAGCTCGTGGCTTTGATGAATGAGTGCCGCCAACTGCGCCAAGCGTATGGTGGGGAAATTGCCAGGTCGCATCCTCATCATCTTAAAACTGCTGTTGTCAAGCGCCGTAAGGCTGTATTTTTTACTAAGAAAATCCCATTCCGTTCGAAGTTCTGTATGGTAGCTATCCTCCATTGGCGCTTCAAGAAAGCCCGCCGTTCCGAAAATAAATGCTTCCACTTGCATTAGGTCGTTCTTATGTTTACCCAAGATTGCTAAAGGTAGGCGGAGAGCCAACTGCTCAAATGGTGTGGTATTGATACCGAAGCCAAAGCCGCGGGCTACGGCATAATAAAAAACAGAACGCCAGTCGTTATTCACATGGTCAAGCCACTGCTGCACCTGTTCGCTTTTCCTCTCCAGTCTATTTACTAATGCCCTGTCGAGCGCTTGGGTTTTGGTGAAATCATCTACTTGTTTAATAAAAGGAGCGCAAGGAATCCAATGGGTTGAGGATTTCAAAATGCCGTAGTGTTTCATCACTTCAGGGTAAATCCTGTCATTCAGAATCAATGTAGGCACAGCACTGCCATCCTGCCTTAAAGCAGATTTGTGCTGATCGTAAACTACATGCAGTACGGTATTGTTATAAGCCTTATCGAGATGGTGTTTATGCAAAAACCAGTCGTTGGAATTGATGTGTATTTCTACATTACCCACCCAATCTGCTTCAGCAATACGAATTCTTGCCTCACTGAAATCAGGACCGGAATCGCGGTTTAATTTCCCTCTTTTTAGAATGAGGATATCTTGTCCGTCGATTGTTTTTAAATCATCAGAATTGAATAATCCGGCTAACCAGATGTATTGTAAAAGGTCTTCGTTCATTTTAGTTTATGCAAGTTTAGAGAAAAATAGGGAGAAAAGGAAACCCGAAGCCGGTAATATGCAATAAGCAATTGGCAAAGTTTTAATTATAAAACGCGGTTCTTTGCTAATTGCCTATTGCTCATTGCTCATTTTTTTATAAATGCTGTTAACAATTAGTCGGTTTTCCTGTCGAAAATGTTATTAAATAACCAGCAATAAATTATAACTTTGTTGGGTAAATTTTTTTATTAATTCTCGTTTTTCAAGTGATAGAATCAAGAAATTTTACAACACCTCAATACAAAAACTTCAAACACCTCAATGGATTATATCAAGCTACTTCCCGATAATATTGCCAACCAGATAGCGGCAGGGGAAGTGGTACAAAGGCCGGCCTCGATCGTAAAGGAATTGCTGGAAAATTCTATTGATGCAGGTGCTAAGACTATAAAATTGCTAGCAAAAGAAGGGGGAATTTTATTAGTTCAGATTATTGACAATGGTTCAGGTATGAGTGTTACAGATGCCCGCATGTGTTGGGAACGCCATGCCACCTCTAAAATAAAGAATGCTGATGACCTATTCAAATTAAAAAGTTTTGGTTTTCGCGGTGAGGCATTGGCCTCCATTGCCGCCATAGCCCATGTGGAAATGAAAACACGCAAAGCAGAAGATGAGATTGGTACATTAATAAGAATTGAGGGGAGTAAAGTTACCGAACAAAGTCAGGTAGCTACTCCCGCAGGCACCCAATTCGCCATTAAGAATTTATTTTACAATGTACCGGCACGTAGAAATTTTCTAAAAAGTGTACCCGTAGAAATACGCCATATTATTGATGAATTTACAAGGGTGGCCATGGCTCATCACAATTTAACCATGAGCCTCTTTCACAATGATAAGGAGGTATTTGATCTTAAGCCAACCAATGCCGCTAGCAGAATTGCGGAGTTGATGAGCAAGAAAACTACCAATGATTTCTTAACTGTGGCGGAAAATCATGACCTGCTGATAGTAAACGGTTTTGTTGGCAAACCGGAGAGCGCCAAAAGAACCAGAGGTGAGCAATACCTTTTTGTCAACAACCGTTTTATAAAGGATGCTTACCTGAATCACGCTGTTAATTCTGCTTTCGACCAATTGATTGCAAAAGACCAGTTTCCTTTATATGCTTTGTTTTTAACCATAGACCCAGGTAGAATTGATGTTAATATACACCCTACCAAGACAGAGATAAAATTCGATGATGAGCGGGCTATTTATGCTTTGGTAAAATCAGCAGTGAGGAAAGCATTGGGACAATATACCGCCATGCCCGAACTTGAATTTGCCGACAAGAATGTATTTAATCCTGTGGCTTTTATTAATGGAGAAAATAACCATACCCAATCACCTGATGCCAAAAGGGATAAAAGCTATAATCCTTTTGCTGCAGAACAACAATGGAAACAGGTGCAGACTAGCCAATGGCATAAATTATTTGACACCAATCTAGAACAAACACATACCTATAACCCCGGTAAACAAGCGGAACAAAACGCTATCCTTAACCTGCCGATTGAAGCAAATTTGTTTGAAGTTTTGCAATTGCCGAACGGATTTCTTGCAACTTCTAAAAACGGTAATTTAATTCTAATCGACCAAAGGGCGGCTCACGAAAGAATTCTGTTCGAAAAATACTGTCAGAACATCGTTTACCGTTCTGCCAGTGTGCAACAATTATTATTTCCACGCACCATTGAATTATCAAAAGCCGATTATGCATTGGCACATGATATCATGGATGATATAAAGGATTTAGGGTTTGATGTGGCAGATTTTGGCACCAATTGCCTGATAATTAATGGGGTGCCAGCAGAAACAATTAAAGGAAGTGAAAAGGAATTGCTGGAAAGTTTACTCGAAAATTACAAACACAATGCAGGTAATTTTGCCGGTGACAAACGCAAGGCACTTGCCCTTTCATTGGCACAAAACGAAGCGATATTGAGAACAAAAACTTTAGAAAAAGAAGAACAGGTGGAGTTAATCAACCGTCTGTTCAAATGCGAAACACCGGCTTCCCGTCCCAATGGAAGACCGGTATATGTAGAATTTACCAATCAAAAAATAAGCGATTTATTCCAGTAAAAATATGAGATTTCAATTGACCCCGGCCGTAAAAAATATAGTGATAGCATGTATTGTTTTATTTATCGGCACATTGCTATTAGAAAAACAGAATATCAGTTTAATTAACTTGCTGGGACTTCATTATCCTGCCAATCCCGGATTCAATCCATACCAACTTGTTACCCACATGTTCATGCATGGTGGCTTTACTCATATCTTGTTTAATATGTTTGCCCTTATAACATTCGGAGTGGTGCTGGAAAGGGTGCTTGGAATCAAGAAATTTGTAAGCCTTTACTTTTTCAGCGGATTAGGTGCTCTTTTCGTACACTTCCTTGCCCAGGCTATCATTGTTAATAATATCACAGGTAGTTGGTTTCTATCTGATCAAGTCATTGATACTTTTTTTAAAAGCAATCCATCTGTAGCTGATAAGACTAGGATAATAGAGAATTACAACAGTTTAATGGTGGGTGCCAGCGGCTGCATCTATGGAATAGTAGTTGCCTTTGCTCTGCTTTTCCCCAATACGGAATTGTACATCATGTTTATCCCCATTCCAATGAAGGCAAAATTTGTTATCCCAGGCTTTCTGGCTTTGGATTTATTTCTTGGCGTCAGCAATTTTAATTGGGATCCTGTGGCCCACTTTGCGCATCTCGGTGGAGGAATATTTGGATTTGGCCTGATTTATTATTGGCGCAAGTTTGATAAGAATAATTTCTATTAGTGAGACTCCATATTTTTCAGTCCAAACTGAAAAATATGGTTAGTCGAACTAATCCTGACAACGCAGTTCGTCAGGATTAGGTTAATA
>JBBQIF010000323.1:0-3877 GCA_038324665.1 Bacteroidia bacterium | reverse complement strand
TCCATGATTTAACAGCGTCTTTGGTAAGTGATTTTGTTTTAAACTGGATACGGCTATCGAGTGGGTCTTCTTGTACGGCATTGATTTGTAAAGATACAGCAATATGTGAGACTGTATTGACGAAATGAAAAAGGGCATATTCGCCAATGCCAACACCTAGAAGAGGTACGTCCAAGTACCAAGCAAGAATGAAAGCAGAAGGAACATGCCCGAACCGGACATACTTCCTAATACATTTTCTCTCGCTTTGAAATTTTGGACGTTTTCTTCTAGAGAAATATTTTAGTGTATGTTAAATATTTTTTTAGCAAATATACCTTTTTATTGAAATTTAAAAAGTTTATCTTTGTTATCGAATGAAAATTAGAAGTTTCTTACTATGCCTGTGTATAACCTCATACTCAATTGTTCGGTCGCAAAACCAAGGGAATCAATGGTATTTTGGAAAAAATGCAGGAATAATGTTTGATGATACAGGTATTGCAATTTTAAGTGATGGAAAAATTAATACTTTTGAAGGTTGTAGCAGTATCTCAGATAAGAACGGTAATTTATTGCTATACTCAGATGGCAATTACGTATGGAATAAGTATCATAAAGTTGTAAAAAATGGTTATGGACTTCTAGGCCACTTTTCATCTACTCAGAGCGTTTTAATTATTAATCATCCAGATAATGATTCATTATATTATATAATTACTACACCTTTTGCATACAATTATAAAGTAGGTATGCGTTACAGTGTACTAAATATTAATAGTAATAGAGATTCAGGAGTGGTACTAGACAAGAATATTTTTTTATCTACAAATTCAACTGAGAAACTTAATGCAGTGAATCATGCAAACAATCGAGATATTTGGATTGTAGGGCATCAATACGGAAACAATACTCTATTTGGTCACTTGCTGACAAAAAATGGATTTATAGATTGTACTGTGTTTTCCAACGCTGGGGAAAGTTTAACTTCAAATCCACCTGAAGCACAGGGAAATATGAAGTTTTCGCATGATGGCCGATGGCTAGTTAATACCTACATTTACGATAATTTATCTGATTATTTTGAACTTTTTTCATTTGACAATACCAAAGGTAGTATTATAAGTCATCACCTTTTCCCGGATTATGCATTACCTTATGGTGCAGAATTCTCCCCAAACTTAAAATATTTATATATAACCGGGGATGATGATTTGATACAGATAAATTTAAATGACCTGTCCATCAATGAAATTTTGAAAATCCCAGTTGGGAGATCATGTAATAGTTTGCAAATTGGGAAAGATAGAAAGATATATTGTGCTAGGAATGATTCAATGTTTCTAGGCGTCATAAATTCGCCGGATAGTTTGGGTTTAAAATGTAACTTTAAACCAAAGGGGCTTTTTTTAAATGGCAGACAATCTCAATTTGGCCTTCCTAATTTCAACCAAAGCTACTTTTACACACCTGCCATTAATTACAGTTATGAAATGGAATGTATTGGAAACAGCATTAAGTTTTGGGGATATGATACTTTTTCTGCGAGTGTTCATCAATGGGAGGTGCGTAAATTGGGAATAGGCAGTTGGCAAAGTATTAGCAGCAGTAAAAACTTTACATACACTTTTACAGATACTGGAAGGTATGAAGTAAGGTATATAGCAAGCAATGGTACAAGGCAGGATACAGTTTCAAAAACCATTACACTATATTCAAAGATAGATAAGCATTTTTTAGGAAAGGATACAGTATATGCGAGCGGTGGTAGTTTTATTAAAACACTAAATGCCCCTTATGGCATGCACTGCCAACTATGGCAGGATAATTCAGGTTTAAGCACTTATACCGCAGATACAGCAGGGGTATATATTTGCAAGGTAACTAACAAAGCTTTTTGTGAGGTAACAGATACCATTGTAATTTCAGAATGTATTAATAATTTAACGGTGCCAAGTATTTACAGAAGCAAGGATACACTATACACTTATCAGCAATTGGCGGATAGTTTTGTATGGTACAGGAATAATGTGCAATATAAAATAACCAAAGAAGCCTTTATCAAACTCTCAGATACCGGTACTTATAGGGTGGAGGCTGCTAAAAAGGGGCATTGTAACAGGAGTAGTACAGTTGCCAGTGTTACAAAATTGGGTGTTCAACGTTTAAGTATTCAGGATTTTAATATTAGGGTTTATCCGAATCCTAGTAGTGAAATAGTGTTTATTCAATCGGAAAAGGAATATAAATTAGTGGTAACGGATATAGCTGGAAAGACTATTCTTGAAACAGAAAGTAGTCAACTAAGTTTACCAAAAGGGGTTTACTTTTTTAGGTTTAATATAGAGGGAACGGTGGTGACGGAGAAAGTGTTGGTGCTGTAGGGAGCATGCCGTGCCAGCATACCCACTAATACCTATACCACTTTGCGTTGAAACTTCCAGATTTCGTTAGGGGAATATTTTAGCGTTTGTTAAATATATTTTCGTATCAAATGTAGCATAGAATTCCAATTATCAAAAAAATATTTTATATTTGTTAAATAGAATGCTTAGAATTTATATATTTATTGTTTTCGTACTTCATGTACTAAGTCTTAGTGCCCAATATGAAACAAGTAATTGGCTTTTTGGCAACAAAGTATGGCTTCAGTTCAATAAATCACCCGTTATTAAATTAGGCTCCAAGATGTCAGGAGTTGAAAATTATTCGTCAATTTCTGATTCGTTAGGAAACTTGTTATTGTATTCAAATGGATATAATATTTATGGCAGCAATCATGATACTATTATTAATGGGACAGGTTTATTTGGCGATGAATCTTCAATGATGGGTTCCATATTTGTCACTCGCCCTAAAAATGATTCTTTAATTTATTTTTTTACCAATGATTATCAAGGCCACTCGCGAGGTTTTTGTTATAGTATAATAAATGTTAAAGGGATTCCTAGAGTAATTGCCAAGAATATTAAACTGGTTAATTTCTCGCTTGAATGTGTCTCAACCACAAAGCACGCCAATGAAACTGATATTTGGATTGCTATTCATTCCAAAGTTGGAAATACTTTTTATTCATTTCTCCTTACCAAAGATGGCATTAATATATGTCCAGTAACCACAGATATTGGCTACATCTTTATGGGGGGTGGAATCGAATCTCAGTCTTGTGCAAATTTTAGTCATAACGGAAAGTATTATGGACTTTCGCACATAACCATGGGACAATATTACTTATTAGATTTTGATAAGAGGACCGGCATATTTTCAAATTTCATTAATTTGGGAGATAAAATAGGTGATTTTGAGGTTACAACAGGATTGGTTTTTTCCAAAAATGATAAATATCTTTATTTGTTAGAAAGGGGGTTAAACATTTATCAATATGACATTAATAAGCAATTTTTGAATAGCATATACTTAAGCAAAAGCAATATAGACTTAGCTGTTGGTATCCAGATAGGAATAGATAATAAACTTTATGTGAATTATATAAACGACAGTTCTCTTGGAGTATTAAGAAATATAGATAGCAGTTATTTAAAAGTAAATTATACCAGAAAAGGTTTCGCTTTAGGTGCAGCCAATTCAAGAAATGGATTGCCAAATTTTAACCAAAGTTACTTTTACACCCCCTCTATTAATTACAATTATGAAATGGAGTGCATCAACAACAGTATAAAATTCTGGGGGTATGATACCTTTTCTGCGAGTGTTCATCAATGGGAGATGCGTAAGTTAGCAAGCGGTAATTGGCAAAGTATAAGTACTAGTAAAAACTTTACTTATACTTTTATAGATACTGGCAGGTATGAGGTGAGGTATATAGCTGCTATTAACTCCATACAAGATACAGTAAGCAAAACAATTGCCATTTACCCTAAGATAAATAAGGAGTTTT
>JBBQIF010000322.1:0-3879 GCA_038324665.1 Bacteroidia bacterium | reverse complement strand
TTCCGCAACAGAAACTCGTGATGCGCACGGCGGAAGGTCCATTCCCAATGGAAACAACTTATACGTGGACAGCAATTGATGCACATACTACAAAGATGACGCTTCGCAATAGAGGTAATCCAAAGGGATTCTCCAGATTATTTGCTCCATTTATGTCTGCTATGATGAGAAAGGCCAATAATAAAGATCTTGAAAGCATAAAAAAAATACTTGAAAGTCGATAAAAAATAGAAAATTCCTATGGCTTACAATGAAAAACTATCTGAAAGAATTCGCGAAAGATTAGCGGATCTTGACCAAATTGAAGAGAAAGAAATGATGGGCGGTTTAACTTTCATGTACAATGGAAAAATGTGTGTCGGAATCATTAAAGATGAAATGATGTGTCGCATTGACCCTGCTTTGCAGGATTATGTCCTTGAAAGAAACGGTTGTAGATTAATGGATTTTACGGGCCGACCAATGAAGGGATATATTATGGTGAACGAAACTGGCATGAGATCTAATCAGGATTTTGACTACTGGATTAACCTATGCCTGGAGTTTAACAAAAAAGCCAAATCATCTAAAAAGAAAAAGTAATTGAAAATATTTATTATAGAAAAAATTAAAAATTGAAATTAACTAGTTTGCAATCTCGGCAACTGATTTCAATAGGGCTAAAATATTTAAAGAAGTATTGATTCAACATCTCATTTGACATCGCAGGTCTAAACTTTTGTGACCTTTATTGCTTAAATTAATTTCTATATGTAGTAATATTGCTTTGCGGTGTGGTTAAAAAGGAAATGCCTTGTTTATTTCTTCCAACGGAAATAATCTTCGAAGAACCAAAAGTGGGTAGGTAAAATATTTTGTTTTCTTATCCTATCAGCATCAATTGAGAATTTTATCACTTTATTAGATTTGTTGCTTTCAACAATTTCCATATTAAACCGGGTAATCAAACCATTCTGAGTATTAATATCCAGGGCGTTTATGGTACTTAATACATTTGAAATTCTGGCCACTGAATCAAACCCCCACAGCCTTTCCGAAGGTGTAAGTTCGATGGTATAATCAATATAATAATCCAAGCGGAATTGTTTATAAGAAATAAACCGATTCCTTTGGTGGTCATAAATAACTTTTGAATTTTGTTGACCTGAGGTTGTATCAAGTAAATAATTTTCAAGATTAAAAGAACAGCTATTAAGTGAATGGCTTATTTTTTTATACAATAATGAATCAGCATACAACCAATCCCGTGAAGGACTCATTAGATTAAGATCCCAATAAACATCTCCATCATATTCCAGATTCCTGAATAATATATTATTGTCGTGCCTGGCATAATAGTAAACGAGTTTAATCCATTCGTATTCATTTTTGTTTAAGACAAGTTTCAGGTCCGCAACCGAAAACCAGCAAAAGGCGCGCGGGGGTGTTATTATCCCCGCAACCTCGGGGCAAAAAGTAAAGCAAATTGCTCTTAAAGTATTGGTTTCAGTTTCCTCAAAAGGAGATGTTGAAATTGTTTTATAAAACCAGATATCCTTAAAATCCTTGTTAAACGGAATATTATAAACCGTATCAAAACCCCTGTCGTCAGGCGTTGGAATGATAATTTCTTTCTGACCCCTTATTTTTAAATCTATCACATCATACACTGAAAGTAGGGAATCTGTTTTATATGCACTAATCTTGCCGTCCAATGCTAATTTGTAAAGTTTTTCCTGAATATTTGCTTTCCTAGAATAAAAATAGGAATGCCATTCCTCCTTTGCAGGCATGGGTTTAATAATCTGGGCACAAATTATATGTGAGGTAAATAAATAGCAAAGGAAAAGTAGCAATTTTATTTTCATTAATTTATCTTGCTAACGGAATACGGCACTATAATGTTGCCCTACTCATACAACAAATACTTCTTCCGCATCTGCTTATAGACATCCAGATCCTTTTGCCAGCTTTGCCTTATTTCGGTGAGAGATTTACCTGCTACAATTTGTAGGCGCAACTTGTTAGTGCCTGCCAGTTTATCAAAGAAATCAGTGAAGAATTTTGATTTATCTTTACTGGTTTTATACATCATCATTAGCCAGTTTAAATTAATGGCAGAGTCGTAACGCGCCTTTTCATAACCATACCAAGTAAGGTCGAAACCGGTGCATTCATACCCCATGAATTTTGGTTTTTCAGCAACGCCCCTTATGCTGGAAGGACGGTATTTCAGGTTGCCCCAACTCAGGTCGGGCGTACCAAAGCACTGGTAGGGTTTATCTGTTCCTTGACCAATACTTACAACAGTTCCTTCGAAAAGACCCAGCGAGGGGTAAAGGTTAATCGAACTTTGTGTCTGCAAATTAGGAGATGGCTTTATTGGTAAAATGTATGGCAACTGATGCGTATAATTTTTACAGGGAATTACGGTTAAATCGCATTTTTTCTTTGTATTCAACCAAGCTTCCCCATTGATCATTTGGGCTAATTCACCTACTGTACAACCATGCACGATAGGGATTCGGTGCATCCCTACAAAACTCCTGTAAGCGGTATCCAGCACAGGGCCATCGATGTAATATCCATTCGGATTAGGCCTGTCCAACACCATAAGGGGCACATTATTGTCCGCACAGGCTTCCATGACATAATGCATGGTACTGATGTAAGTATAAAACCGGACACCAACATCCTGAATATCAAATATCACCATTTGTACATTCTTTAAGTCTTCCTTGGTTGGCTTTTTATGACTGCCATAAAGAGAGATAATCTTAATACCAGTCTTTTCATCGTTATTGCTACTTACAAGGGTGCCTGCGCTTGCAGTACCCCTGAAACCATGCTCAGGTGCGAATATGCATTGTATATTCACCCCTGCCTTTTGTAATGAATCCACTAGGTGCGTATTGCCAATGGTGCTGGTTTGGTTCACCACAAGCGCCACAGTTTTCTTCTTGATGATAGGTAAGTATTTTTCTGTTTGCTCCGCGCCAATGATAATCGTCTGCCCGAAGGAGCGGAACGCAATGAAAATTAATAATATGGCGATTCTTCTATACACTGTTTGCAAATATATGTTTTATACGAGACTTAAGATAGGTACATAAAAAACCGTTCCAAAGATGCGTTATTAAAAAAAGGGGCTACATTGCTGTAGTCCCCTTCGTTTTATTGTGTTGTGTAGTATCTTATTGATTAAGAGCAACCGCTGGTTGTACCGCAAGTAAGGCAAGTATAACAGGTGCCTGAACGCACAGTGATATTACCGCAACTCTTGCAGGCCGGCGCATCACCCATGGTAGGGGGAGAACTCAGCGGTTTTGACGCATGTACTTTATGGCTATGCCCCGATACAGGTTTTGTTTCAGTACTCACAACTGGTTCCTTAATCTCATTCTGGTCGAGCGTGTAAGCAGGTTGTATCGGCATCTCATCGGCAATCTTTGGTTTAATGTGCAACTGGTCCTGGTGGTTAAGGTATTCGAATCCTAAAAGACGGAAGATAAAGTCAACTACCGAAGTAGATGATTTGATGTTTGCATGTCCTTCTACCATGCCGCTTGGTTCAAATCTACTGAAAGTAAATTTCTCATAATACTCTTCCAAAGGCACACCGTATTGCAATCCGATTGAAACCGCTATAGCGAAACAGTTCATCAATGAGCGGAAACTTGCACCTTCTTTGTGCATGTCCACAAATATTTCTCCTAAAGTACCATCTTCATATTCACCAGTTCTTACAAATACAGTATTGCCATCAATCTTGGATTTCTGGGTGAAACCTTTGCGTTTGTTAGGCAATATTTTACGGGTAGCGATATTAGATAATTGCTGTTTGAACGCAGGGTTGTTGCTATTGATAATCAGGCGGGCTGCTTCCAATACAATTTCTGG
>JBBQIF010000321.1:0-3881 GCA_038324665.1 Bacteroidia bacterium | reverse complement strand
CATCATATCACCCGCTTCAATAGGCATTGGGTCTGTTGGTATTTCGCCTGAACCTATCTTATTTACCACCTGTTTTACTTCAGGAAACTTTTGTAAAATAATATTCTGTGCCTTCGTTGAAGCCTCAATAATCTGGTCAATAGAACTTCCGGTGAGGACTCTTGTTTCTACTGCAAAATCGCCTTCATCCAATTGTGGTATAAATTCACCTCCCAAACTTCTAAAAGCAAATATGGTTACTACAAGCAATCCTACTGCAATGCCTATAACTATGCCCCTATGATGTATTGCTGAATTAATTAAGGGCTTATAACGGCGTTGGAAAAAATCCATCATCCTATCTGAAAAGTTTCTTTTGTGTGTTGTCTTCTTGCTTAAAAACAAAGCCGACATCATAGGCACATAAGTAAGTGATAAAAGGAATGCACCGAGAATAGCAAACATTACAGTTTGTGCCATTGGTCCAAACATTTTTCCTTCAATGCCTACCAATGCAAGTATCGGCAGGTACACAATAAAAATTATTATTTGTCCGAAAGCTGCGGAGTTCATCATACGACTGGCACTTTCTTTTACCTGGTCATCCATTTGCGATTGGTTTAACTTTTGAACGCCCTCCTTTTGTATTCGCTTTCCGGTTATCCGGTGCAATACACTTTCTACAATAATTACTGCTCCATCCACTATTAACCCAAAATCAATTGCTCCCAAACTCATTAAATTTCCTGATACTCCAAAGAGGTTCATCATTGAAATGGCAAAGAGCATTGATAAAGGAATTACAGATGCAACTACCAACCCTGCACGAAGATTTCCAAGAAATAAAATCAGGATGAAGATTACTATTAATGCACCTTCTAAAAGGTTGTGTGTTACTGTACTGATAGCATTATCAACTAATTTCTTTCTATCAAGAAACGGCTCAATATCCACACCTTCAGGAAGTGTTTTCTTTATCTGCTCTATTCTTGCTTTTACATTATTTATTACTTCTGATGAGTTAGCGCCTTTCAACATCATTACAATGCCGGTAACTATTTCACCCTGCCCGTTTCTTGTTGCTGCACCATAACGTACACTGTTGCCAAACTGCACTGTTGCGACATCTCTTACCAGTACAGGTGTTTTGTTATTTGTTTTGATAACAATTTTCTCAATGTCTTCTAACTTACTTACCAAACCTTCACTTCTTATAAAATAAGCGTTGGGAGATTTATTGATATATGCACCACCCGTATTTTGATTGTTCTTTTCAAGAGCAGTAAATATTTCATCAATGCTCACATTCATGCTGTGCAGCCTGTCTGGATTGACTGCTATTTCATATTGCTTTACATAACCACCAAAGCCACTCACTTCGGCAACTCCGGGTGTTCCTAATAACTGCCGCTTAACAATCCAGTCCTGGATAGTGCGAAGCTCCATTGCATCATATTTTTTTTCATAGCCGGGCTTTGCATGAATAACGTATTGATATATTTCTCCTAATCCTGTTGTTACAGGAGCCATTTCAGGTGTACCAACGCCGTCAGGAATTTGTTTGGCGGCAAGGCTTAATCGTTCTCCTATCTGTTGCCTTGCCCAATAAATATCTACGTGTTCTTTAAATACCATGGTAACCAGCGACAGACCAAATCTTGAAAAAGAACGGATCTCTTCAATCTTCGGAATACTTGCCATCGTCTGCTCAACCGGAAATGTAATAAGACGTTCTACTTCCTGTGCTGCAAGGGTTGGCGTTACCGTTATCACCATTACCTGGTTATCTGTAATGTCGGGCACGGCATCAATGGGAAGTTTGGTTAACGAGTAAGATCCCCATGCAATAAGAGCTAATGTAAAAAGCCCTATGATTAATTTATTATGTATGGAGAAGTGAATGATTTTATTGAGCATAAAATATCAGCATTGGGAAAGACTCCTGTCTTTACGAAAATTGTAAATGAAATTTGTGAAGATGTTTAATAAGCAGGCATAGTTATGCCCATGACACCGGTGGACCCCTTAAAAGGCTGGCGACAGAATAAAAAGAAGATGAAAAATTAAACGGGTAGGGTTCAGGATGTTTTAGCGGCGGCTTGTGAAGTACCTCAACAATGTAGTGAACCAAAAAGAAAGCGCCTTTTTCTAAATTGACTTTTGAATATTGGTAAACAGGTGATGTGGTTTCATAAACAATACCACTGCCAGCTTCATGTTGAAAATGTGAAAACGCCTCCCCTAAAAAATTATGGTCTATGTCTCCATGGTCGTCATCGTGTGAACCCTGGTGCTGCGCTGTACTTTCCTCTTCATGATGATGATGGGGAATAATGCTATGTGCAAATATTACAGCAAATGTACAAAGTAAAATAGACGATATGAGACGTTTTTTTGCCAATGGAACGGCGAAGGTAGTTTATGTTTATTACCTTCTGAAATTGTTTAGTCACCCTTTTTATAGGTCAAAAATAAGCCCGAAGGCTTAGAAAGGCAAACACTGAAAATAATAAGGAAGCTGCCCTGGCTGAATAGAAGCAGAGCAAAAAGCAAGTACCAGGAGGTACGAAATGGCTCTTGCTGTGGGAAGCCGCAGGTGGCTAACATCGAGCATTTTGTGAGAGCTTAGCTACCGTAGGCAAGGCTAAAATTGCTCAATAGAATTACAAAACGCACAAGGGAGTGACAACAAAAGCAGAATAGAATTACTGACCCGATTCAATAAAAACTATCCTTCTTATAAACATTTAAATGTTAGCTTACTAACTGCTTATAAGCATTCGTTTCTAATAGCTGATTAACTTCTGAAACATCAAGCAGCTTTACTTTTATCATCCATCCATCCGTAAATGAAGCGGTATTAACCAAGGGTGCATTGTCTTTTAAAGCAGTGTTTATTTCAGTTACTTCACCGCTTACTGGCATAAACAAATCCGAAGTAGTTTTTACTGCTTCGACAGATCCAAACACTTCATCTTTCTTAAAAGTTTTACCAACAGCAGGAAGATCAACATAAACGATTTCGCCCAATTCACTTTGTGCAAATTCTGTAATGCCTATTATACCTGTTTCACCTTCTACTTTAAGCCAGGTATGCTCTTTAGAATATTTGTAATCTTTTGGAAATTGCATAATTTTTTATTTAAGTGATTAATAACCCCTTCTTAGCATATCTGCATATTCATTCGGCAAAGGACTATCTTCTATTGCTTTTGCTGCCTTTTCTACGTCATATTCAAATCTGATAAACTCCACCTGTACCGCATCTTTATTTGTTATGCTACTATCTGCATTTACCGTAAGTATTACATAACACCCTTTCGGGTTATTGTCTTTTGGTTTACCTACGGAACCGATGTTAATTGCATGACGGTAATGAGGTTTTTAACTTGGTTCTGTTGGTAATATTCTGTGATAAGGTTTGTGAGTAGGACCGAAACACATTATATCTGCATCCGCACCTTCCATTATTCTTGATAAACTTTTCTCGTCTCTATCTTCAAATAAATATTCATTTATCTTTCTTGGGCTACCATGTACTAATAATAAATTGAGCTTGTCATTATTTAACTGAAACTCTACTTTGATGTGGGCCGGTAAAGTGCTCAAGTAATTTCTTTTTTCTGCTTTTACAATCGAGTTGGTGTAAGAAATTGAGATTTTGCCCATATCTTTCTCTGGCTCGGTTTTATAGGCACAACCACATTCATCACTCATTAAACCAATCCCCTGGTCGTAATTGCATGCAATGGTTGGAATACCCCTGCGCCTTATTTCATCAATTACTTCGTTTGGCCAAATGTTATAACCTACCAAATCACCGAGGCAATAAATCGCATCAGGCTTTTGTTCTTCTATGTTTTTCAAGCAGGCTTCTAATGCAGGAAGGTTTGCATGAATAT
>JBBQIF010000320.1:0-3909 GCA_038324665.1 Bacteroidia bacterium | reverse complement strand
ACACTAACTATTTGTTCCTTGACAAGAAGTTTTTGAACAATGATTTGTCCAACATCGCCTGTTCCGCCAAATACAATTATTTTACTTTTCATTTTCTTTTGATTGTTACTGTGTGTCGCTTTACAATGACCGCTAACTTGTTTATATGGATGATTTTTGCATCCTTATGCAGCCAAATTTGGGTGGATAAGGATGGTTTTGAGCATCCTTTGCAAACTTAGTGAATTTGTAATTCAATTTCATAAATCATCAAAAGGACTTTTAATATTCTGAATGTTCTTTGTACTCACATGCGTATAAATCTCCGTGGTCTTGCTGCTTTTATGACCTAATAATTCCTGTATATATCTAAGGTCTGTGCCAGCCTCCAGAATATGGGTGGCATAACTATGACGAAGCCAGTGAAGTGTTACCGGTTTCTGGATTTTTGTTTTGGCAATGGCTTGTCTTAAAACACTCGCAAGACTTCTTTCATCGTATGGACTTCCTGCCTTTTGTCCTTCAAATAACCATACTTTCGGTTTGTAGAGTCCAAAATAGTTCCTTAACAAAATCAATATTTTTTCTGATAACGGAACAACACGGTCTTTCTTTCCTTTAGATTGCCTGATGATTACAAGGTGTCTTTTTGAATCAATATCTATTGGTTTAAGGTTTAATAACTCGCTTCTTCTAAGTCCGCAACTGTAAATTAATGCCAACATCATCCTGTGTTTGATATTGCTATGCGCATCCAATATCATTTTAACCTCTTCCTTGCTCAATACATTCGGCAGCAAATGTTCCTTTTTTGGCCTGTGTACCAAATCAATATTGATGGCTTTGTTTTCAATGGTCCTGAAGTAAAGTTTTATTGCATTCACAATCTGGTTCTGGTAAGAAGAGGATAATTTTTTCTTTAGAATAAAATTATTATTGAAAGCAATAATATCTTCATTGTTAATAAGCTCTACCGCCTTGTTGGAATAATAAGTAAAGAAGGATTTCAACGCCTCTGAATAGGTTTTTATAGTATTCTCGCTATAACGCCTGGATTTCAGCCATCTGCTAAATTGTTCTACCTTTTCTGCCTTTTCATCAGGAAAATGCTTTTGCTGAATGTCTGGTATTTTAAACGTCTTCCTGTTTTCATCGGTATCAGGCAAATGCCATACTTTCAAGGTTTGGTTCCATGCTGCACCTTCCAGTTTTTTAATTCTTTCATTCAGTTCAGGTGTGTTTTCAAAAAAGACAGCAATCCTTGCTTCCCCTTTGTGTTTGATTATTTCCGCACTCCATTTCATAGTTTTTGTTTTATTTTGTTTTCAATTTACCCATACTGACGTCCCTTCAGTCCCATTTAATGAGATGAATAAACTTTAAAAAAACAATAATAAGGAATATTTGTGAATTAAAAGTCCTGTTTTGCATTAGGGTTTTATTCTCTATTTTTGCACCTTTATGTCGAAAGTTAGAGTAAGATTTGCCCCTAGTCCCACAGGTCCATTGCACATTGGCGGTGTGCGCACAGCATTGTTCAATTATTTGTTCGCAAAGCAAAACGGAGGCACCATGATTCTGCGCATTGAGGATACCGACCAGGCCAGGTTTGTGCCCGGTGCTGAAGATTATATTGTGGAATCGCTGAAATGGGTAGGCATTGAATTCGATGAAGGTACCCATGTAGGTGGGCCTTATGCGCCTTATAGGCAAAGCGACCGCAAGGACATGTACAGGCAGTATGCCGATCAGTTGCTGGAAAGTGGTCATGCTTATTACGCCTTTGATACCACCGAAGATCTGGATGCCATGCGCGAGAAACTGAAAGCAGGTGGAATGGCACCACAGTACGATGCTGTGAGTAGGATGAGTATGAAAAATTCATTGACTATTTCTGAAGATGAAGTGAAAAAGAAATTGGATGCCGGCGAGCCGTATGTGATTCGTATAAAATTGCCTAGGAAAGAAGAAGTGCGTTTCCATGATTTGATACGCGGTTGGGTAGTGGTGCAGACTTCTGCCATGGACGATAAGGTTTTGTTTAAGAGTGATGGTATGCCTACTTACCATTTGGCCAATGTGGTGGACGATTATACCATGAAAATAAGTCATGTGATAAGGGGAGAAGAATGGCTGCCCTCAGCGCCTTTGCATGTCATGTTGTATAAATATTTTGGGTGGGAAGAGGTGATGCCTCAGTTTGCTCACCTGCCGCTAATTTTAAAACCGGATGGCAATGGCAAATTAAGCAAAAGAGATGGCGACAGATTGGGTTTTCCTGTGTTTCCGCTGCAGTGGAAAGACCCTGCTAGTGGTGAAATAAGTAGTGGATATAAGGAAAAAGGCTATGAGCCTGAAGGGGTGTTGAATATGCTAGCACTTTTGGGTTGGCATACATCTGATAACCGCGAAATATTTAATATCGATGAACTCATTCATTTGTTCAGTATAGAAAAAATAAGTAAAAACGGCGCCAAATTTGATCCTGAAAAGGCGAAGTGGTTCAACCATCAACAGTTGATGCTAAAACCCAACAGAGATATTGCCGAAAGTATAATTGGCGATGTAAAGGAAAAAGGATTTGATACGACAATCGACTATCTGGAAAAAGTGGTGGGATTGATGAAAGAGAAAGTGACTTTCAGGAATGAGATCATTGATAAATGTGTTTATTTCTTTAAGGCACCCGAAAAATATGATGCACAGGTGGTGACTAAAAAATGGAACAGTCAAGCAGTAAATTATTTGGAAGCCTACACCGCAGCATTGGAACAAAATAAAAATATTAGCGCCATAGAAGCAGAAGAATTATTTAAATCTACTGGCGAAAAACTGGTCATTAATCCGGGCAGTGTGATGCAACCCCTAAGGCTGGCATTGAGTGGAGAGGGTGTGGGCCCTCCGATTTTTGACATGTTGCATTTAATTGGTATTGAAGAAAGTGTAGCAAGAATGCGTGCCGCTATAAAACATATTGCAGTGACCGCATAAATTAAAAAGAACCGAATGAAAATAGCATATAAATTATTAGTTTTGATGTTGTCTGTACTGCTACTTGGCAGTTGCAGACTCACTACTTTTACTGCAGCGCCAGGTTCGCCAAGGGTAGCTTTTCCTGTTGAAATGCAGGGCAACTATATGGCGGTAGAAAAGCACAAGGGAGGTAAGGATACCTTTACTTTAGAGATTAAGGAATCGCAGGCTATTACCAATGATCAGTTATTAGGCAGGTTTTTAAATTTATCGGATTCTACTACATTAACCCATTTAGGTGATTTCTATTTCTATAGCATCAGGCATACGAACAATGGTCATTTTATATGGTGGACGTTCCCTGTTTTGGTGAAGCATGATTGCTTGTATGTTTTCTCATTGTCGCAGGGCAGACAGCAGAAAAAGATGGAAAAGTATATAAAACTTACCGGCAATGCGAGTGGAGAATATTTAATGGACAATGAGCCATTTAAAAATTATTGTGAAAAGCATCTAAAGAAACGCAAAGCATTTAAACTAAAACGTATAAAATAATGTCAGAATTAAACAGACCCATCCGCGTATTAATAGCAAAAGTGGGCCTTGATGGACACGATCGCGGGGCAAAAGTAATCGCAACAGCTTTGAGAGATGCAGGTATGGAAGTTATTTATACCGGTCTTAGACAAACCCCCGAAATGGTGGTGAATGCTGCCTTGCAGGAAGATGTAGATGTGATTGGTATCAGTATTTTATCGGGTGCGCATAACACCGTTTTTCCAAAGGTAATCGCAACGATGAAGGAGAAAAAGCTCGATAATATTTTACTGATAGGCGGTGGCATTATCCCCGATGATGATATGCTGACACTGAATGAACAGGGTGTAGCTAAATTATTCCCTCCCGGCACGAATACAAAAGAAATTTCTGCTTATATTAGGGAGTGGGTAGGGGAGA
>JBBQIF010000319.1:0-3913 GCA_038324665.1 Bacteroidia bacterium | reverse complement strand
GAATACAAAAGATAATATGATGGCTTTAAACTTCATTCCAAATACAAAGTTAACATTTTCTTTTTGATAACACAAATTATTTGAGGCGGAATCACCTAACAGTTTGATTCTAATTAATAGTTAATTTAACTATCCGAAATTAAAACCTTAGCCACCATGAATCAAGTTCAGGGCAGGTTACAGACACATAAAAGCACAAAGTTATTTATAGATAAATCCAGAAATTTGGTTTGAATATTACCAAACTTTGAACTAATTATGGTTTTCATTAAAAGCTTGCTTTTAAACCTTTTTATTACAATTTATTTGATTTTGAATAGCTGTAATGCTGCTTCGCAGTGTGCTCTTTTGTGTCTCTTTTGTGGTTCAATGGCTCTGATAGTTCCACAAGGTTTCCTGTTTTATTGGGTTTAAATTTATAAAATCTAAATTAAACCTCATGTTTTTCCTGCGAGCACCTTATATACTCCATCTCCAAGGTGGCATGGTGGATATTTATGGTATGAAGATTCTTTTTAATCTCGTCTTTAATAGATTCTGCCAAATCGGAATTAATACTGTCCTTTATCAATACATGGGCAGTCATGGCATTCTGACTACTGCTCAGGGGCCAAACATGAATGTGGTGAATATCTTCTATGTTGTCATTCAAATTTTTCAAGGCCTTTATTTTCTCTAAATCAATATTCTCTGGAACCCCATCCAGTGAGAGTCGAATAGTTGACTTCAATAAACGCCAGGTGGAAACAACTATAACCAGCATAATGAGCAGACTTATCAATGGGTCAAGCCATAACCAATTGGTGTAATAGATTAAGATACCTGCCACCACAACACCTAAAGAAATTATAGCGTCAACAAATAAATGCAAATAAGCGCCTCTTATATTAATGTCATCTTGATTTTGTCTTAAGAATAAAAGGGCACTTGCACCATTAATTATTATGCCAATAAATGCAATAATAGAAATGGAAAACCCATCGACATGAGTTGGGTTCATTAACCTGTGAATGGCAGAATAACCAATACCGCCAACTGCAATGGATAATAAGATGGCATTGGCCATTCCCGCAAGTACAGTCCCCTTACTGAAACCATAAGTAAACCGTTCAGTTGGTTTCACTTCTGCCAGTTTGAATGCCAGTAATGAAATTAGCAAGCCTGCCACATCACTTAAGTTATGACCAGCATCCGAAAGCAGGGCAAGCGAATCTGTTACCAGTCCTGCAATTACTTCTACCACAACAAAAGCCACATTTAAAACAATCCCGATGATAAAAACCCTCGAAATACTTTTTAGTTCGGCATGGTGATGGTGGTGACCATCACCGTGCGAATGGTGTTCATCCTGATGGTGGCTATGGTGCGAATGGTCGAGGGACATTTTTCAAATTAATTATACAAGATTAAATTTTTATAAAAATTCTACTCTATTTGTCTTACTAGTATTTTGCCACTTTTCCTCACTTTTATCAAATAGGTCCTTTTAATATCCATCTGATAATATTTGTTGTTATAAATCCTTCTTCCGTAAGTATCTATTTTACCGTAGCCAGTATCATAATCAAACAGAACTAAAGGTCTTATAGTTCCAACATCAGGATATATAAGTATCGCGTCAACTACAAGTGTATATTTACCTGGTACAATTTTAAAATTATAAATGCTATCTTTAATAAAGCCTCCTCCTCCCACTTTTTGCTTAGTTTCATCCTCATCTTTCTTAAGCCAACCTCCAATTAATTTTATGTTTTTTTTTGATGAGTCAGACATTCCAATAAATATCTTTTCCTCCCATTCTTTATATTTCTTTGAATCATGAGCCTTGTTGTCATAGAAGTAGATAGGCACAATAAAAGGCAAGCCTTTTGATTCTAAGAACATTGATAAGGAATAAGGTTTTCCATCAGGTTGCCACAGTTTAAGTTCATAATCATTATAAGGCATAAAACCATTTGAATCTATTAAGATCATCATGTTGTCCTTTGAGTTAAATAAATAAGAAGTCCCATCATTAGAGTATTGTTGAAAAGAAATGCCAAATCCACCATTACCTTTTTGATATTCGGAAATTACCTTCGTTATAGTACAATGGTGAAAATAACTAAACATTTTGAAAGGATAAAATTCGACATCACTTTTTCTTGACCCGCTACTACATCTTAAGTAATTATTTACATATTCACATAATGAAGTAGAAATACATTGCGGCATATTAAAATTGCTTATACTATTGTATTGCTTTTGACTTATTGCCAGTCTTTCTTTTTGTGATTCATATCCATATAAATTAACTTTTCCCTCATTCTGAACATCAATAGAACTAAGTATTTCAAAACTTGTCATTTTTTCATTTCTAATAGCATTCATTTGAATATGATTCTGTTTGAATATAGTGTTTCTAAATCCAAATTTCAGTTTTCTAAGTCCTTTATTTATTTCTATATCCTTAAAAGTGAAGTTAAGATCCTCTTTTAGTGATACAGTAAATTCCCATGTAATAGGGATAAGGGTTTCTTGATCTTTATGCTTTATATACCTACTATATTCACCCATTACCTCAGAATCAATAATGCTATCACCTAAGAATTCGTTACAATAACGAAGCCATATCTTTGCACTATCCTTATAGTAAAACCAGGTGCTGAAAAATCCGCCTTCTAATAAATTAAAATCATTTGGAACAGAAACGTGATTTTTCTTAATAGTGTTTCTATTATCATACCATGTTCCCAAATTAACTTCTATTTTTTTAGCATAAATAAGATTAAAACCGGTATCGATAATTATAATTGGTTGACTTATTTTCTTATTACTATTAATCTCTACAGTGGATATGCCTTGGTAAAAATAGAAATAGTCAATTTCTTTGCCACAAATAGCAATTTTAGCAAGAAAATCCCTCTTTATCCCAGGCAGATAGGTAGCAATGGTGTCAATTGACAACTTTTTAATTTGTTTAAGATCAGAAGTAAGTCGAAAAATATAATCATAATGTTGCAAGTATATATTTCCATCCAAAACAAACATATCAAAAATACTTCCTCCATTTTCGTTTTTATTTAATATCGTGTTAAGTTCTAAAATATGAAGTATATGGAATTTTGAATTCATTATAAATAAATTTTTATATCCAAGCAAATAATGCAGGGAATCTTGCAAAAGATATAACCTAATACCACCAGTATGGTATTTGTCCAGTTCTTTTAAATGTATGGTTTTTAAATCGGGATTAATTTTATCTTTGACTAATTTGTGTGTTTTTTTATAAATTTTAGAATTTATTGATGTAAATTCCGTTTCAGGAACTGAGTTGCTATATGAAAACTTGGCAACAGTATCTGAACATTGTCCATTTTGAGTATATATAGACGGAATTAATAAACAATTTAGTATTGTAAAATTTAGAATTTTCACCATTGTTTTTTAAGATTGTTACTTTTCATATTAATAAAAGTTATTAATTGACATTTTTCAAAAATAATACAAAAATCCAACAACTTATTTTGTGGTGTATTGTTTATTCAACATGAACACAACAATCCGAATGGGAGGCGTGCCCGAGCATTTTAATTTTCCATGGCAATTGGCGCAGGATTATGGCTTTTTCTCAAAGGAAAATATAGACTTTAAATGGCAGTTTTACAGTGCAGGCACAGGTGCTATGGTGAAGGCACTTGAAGCCGATGAATTGGATATGGCTATATTGTTGACAGAGGGAGCAGTGTCCGCCATCATCAAAGGCTTGAAGGCTAAGATTGTAAAACAATATATAAGTTCACCACTAATTTGGGGTGTTCACACAGGGAATCATTCAGGAATTGAAAATATCGGTGCCTGTGATGGTAAAAAATATGCCATTAGTCGTTTTGGGAGTGGCAGTCACCTAATGGCTATGATAGATGCGGAAGTA
>JBBQIF010000318.1:0-3915 GCA_038324665.1 Bacteroidia bacterium | reverse complement strand
ATAGAATATGTCAGGTGTTTCACTTGAGCTGCCCCAGAATTTGGCTATTTGTTCGTTTGCAGGCTTGATCATCAGTGATTCATCCTTCTTCATTTTCGTGCGCATGAGCTCAAAATCTGGATTATTGATGAGGTTAGTGGGTGAGTTCACCGGTAATCGATTGATATTTTGCGTAGCCCTAATTTCTGGATGAAGTGCTATAATATCCTCATCCGATTGTCGTGCGCCCATAGGTGATTGTTCTTTAGCTTTTTTAATCTCTGCTTTTACAAGTCGGGAAGGTTCTCCGGCGAGTACCTGCGATGCTGAAGAACTATATTTATATTCAAGTTGCCCTCTGTTTTCTTTTATAGCCATGTTTCCAAGGGTATCACTTACAATGACTAACTTTTCATTTTCATATTCGTAAATACCACTGTCGAGGAACTGGGTTTTAGAAACAATTCCGTTTGCGTACCATCGTTTAAAAAGCAATACAGATTCTGAAGAATAGTATAACCATTCACCATCTTTATTAGAGAATTGATTTTCGTATTTGTAGCTACCTTGCGCCACTTTTACCCCATCCTTATTGAAGAGTTGCCATGGCCCCACTCTAACATTGGTGACATATTTACTGCCATAGCTGGTTTTGGTGGTAATAGACTTCACCTTGCCCTTGCCAATACAATTACCATCACTGTCATAAACACAATTACCTTGAGCGATGTTAACAAGGGGAATTATTAGAATAGCAAAAAATAGTAGGGTTTTAATCATATAATTCTACAACGAAGAAAATGAAATAAAAGTATAATGTAGCTATGGCAAGCAAATTAATTGCTATTTTTATAGCCCCAACAAGAATGGATATTTTTAAATACTGCCAATCTTCCAAATTAACAAAAGCGAACCTGCTATGAATTTAAGAATTGGTGTTGGTTAATTCCACTACAGTTTTGGATTCATGGGAAATATCGTTGTCTTGTATCAATACTTTTAAACCTTCCGTTGCGAGTACTGTGTTTTCAAACTCTTCTCGGGCTTCCAATAACAGTGGATCCAAGTGGTCGTATCTGGAAGAAAAGTGACCGATTAGTAATTGGTTAACGTTCGCAGCCTTCGCAATTAAAGCGGCTTGTTTTGCAGTACTGTGATAGCGTTCAGTTGCCTTGTCAATAAGCGCTTCCATATAAGTAGCTTCATGGTAAAGCACTGTGCAATCCTTTACGTAATTCACAATATCCATATCAAAAATAGTGTCACTACAATAGGCATAAGTTTTGGAAGATTTAGGTTCATGGCTCAATTCTGTGTAGGAAATTACAGTGCCATTTTCATTGGTATAATCTTGGCCCAATTTAATTTCCTTGAATGCCTTAACAGGTACTTGATACTTTTCAATATTATCGATGTTCAAAGCTCTTTCTTTTTGAGATTCTTTAATGATGAAACCAGTACAATGAATCTTGTGTTTTAAAGGAAAGGTGCTCAATTCAAAAGAATTTGTTTTGAGAATAAATTCTGCATTATTAGCATTGGTAGGAAAGAAATTTATTTCAAATTCCGGTAATTTACCTCCCTCTGCTAATTGCAAATCAATTATTTTTTTAAGGGGTGGAGGGCCAATAATATTCAACGTTTGTTTTCTCCCCATAAGGTTCATGGAAGAGATTAAGCCAATTAGTCCATAATAATGGTCACCATGTAGATGACTAATGCAAATATAGTCGATGCCGGTGTGGCGGATACCTAATTGTATGAGCCGCATTTGGGTGCCTTCACCGCAATCAATCATAATTTTTTCGCTTCCAATTCTCAGCACCTGTGCGCTTGGATTCCTATCCCTCGTAGGGGTTGCGCTACTAGATCCTAGTATGAATAATTCGGGTGCAGCCATATTTTGTACAATGTTATAATAATATTACAATTTATTGGCACCCATCCCCCAATTTTTTTTCATTAGTTTTGCACCAACAATGAATTCCAATCAAATCGCATTAATTACAGGAGCTACTTCAGGGATAGGAAAAGCCACGGCAGAGATATTGGCGGCTAATGGCTATCATTTAATTTTAACCGGCAGAAGGGAAGAACGGCTGAATGAATTAAAACATCAATTAGAAACTGCATTTTCAATACAATGTTTAATAATTATCCTTGACGTTAGGAACAGAATAGAGGTAGAAAATAAACTTTCTGAAATTCCTGCAGAATGGCAGACCATAGATGTTTTAATAAATAATGCCGGTCTTGCGATGGGTTTATCTTCTTTTGAAAATGGTAATATGGACCATTGGGATACAATGATTGATACAAACCTAAAGGGCTTATTGTATGTCACTAAAAGTATTTTGCCTTACATGATCACTAGGAAAAAAGGACATATCGTCAATGTGGGGAGTATTGCAGGGAAGGAAGTGTATGCCAATGGCAATGTTTATTGTGCTACCAAACATGCAGTTGATGCATTGAACCGCACTATGCGCCTCGACTTGAGCAAATATCCGATTAAGGTTTCAGCCATTCATCCAGGTGCAGTAGAAACAGAGTTTTCCATCGTTCGTTTTGAGGGTGATGCCGACAGGGCAAAAACAGTTTATGAAGGTTTTGAAAATTTATTGGCTTATGACATTGCAGAAGCCATCTTGTTTATGCTGAATAGACCACAACATGTCAATATCAACGAAATGACCATTATGCCAACAGCACAGCCAATGGCCGGTGTGATAAATAGGAAGTAGGTAATTTATGATTTTAGCATAAGTTGATAGGAGTATCAATTAATTATTGTATAATTGTGTAAACTAAATTCTAAATTAACTATGAGCACTTACACACAAATACTTTATCAATTTGTTTTTGGGACAAAAAGGAGGGAACCTAGCTTAAGTCAACCCGGGCGTCAGGAATTGTATAATTATATTGCGGGAATTCTTAAAAAGAAAAACTGTCATTTATACCGTATTAATGGAATTCATGACCATATTCATATAGTTACCCATGTTCATCCGACTGTATCTGTTGCCTCAATAATCAAAGATATAAAGATGGCAAGTACAGATATAATAAAAGAGGAAAAATTATTTCAAAATTTCAATGGGTGGCAAGAGGGTTATGGTGCCTTTACCTATTCAATAAAGGAGAAGGATAGGTTAATAGAATATGTAAAAAATCAGGAAATTCATCATAGAATAAAGACATTTAAGGAAGAATACATAGAAATATTGGCAGAACATGAAATTGAATTTGATGAAAAATATTTGTTGTGAACAACATTCAACCACTTCGCGGTTGTAGTGCAGACGTTATTTAGTCTGTTATTCAAATTGAATCCCTTTGGGATTCTGAAGGCGAGAACTTATTCTAACATTTTAATTGAGGAATATTTAGATCATTTTGAAGAAAACGGAAAACAACATTCAACCACTTCGCGGTTGTAGTACAGACGTTATTTAGTCTGTTATTCAAATTGAATCCCTTTGGGATTCTTCCAAGAATTTAAACTAGTTATTAAAATTTATTTATTGTAAAAAAATATCCCTCAAGCCTTAAAGGCTTCAATTTTAATAACAATAAAGCAACCACATGAATAACAACCCTGAAAGGGTTGAATGTTATTCAGATCACACCAATCATAAAGAACACTCAGTTATTATCTAATTGAAAGGTTTAAAAAGCTAAGTCTATTATTGCGAGTTGATTTAAATAAACATTTCTGCGAAGCCTTAAAGGCTTCAATTTTAATAACAATAAAGTACACAAATGTATAACAACCCTGAAAGGGTTGAATGTTATTCATATCACACCAATAATTAAAAGAACCTCGCTCCAATATTATTGAGGCGAGGTTTAAAAACAATAGCCACAGGTTCACATAATTTGTTATACCCATATCAGATAGGTTTTCGATTTATCAAAAACCTAGTGATATGG
>JBBQIF010000317.1:0-3933 GCA_038324665.1 Bacteroidia bacterium | reverse complement strand
TTTCAGCCCTTTTCTCATTGTAATTCCTGTCAAGGTTTAAAACAATGATTTGGTTAAGGAAGCCTAATTTATCGCTAGGGCTTTCATATTTTAATGCATCATTGCCAATTAGGGATTGTTTTGTAAATGCCAATTCCTCATCAGTAATACCGCCTTCACGGTATTTCTTCACTTCTTTCAATATTTCCGTGATAGCGCTATCAGTTGCTCTTGATTTAATACCAGCGCTTATAAGGTAATAACCAGGGTGGTTAACTCCTGAAGAACTGAAACCTGAACGGATACCATAAGTCCAACCTTTATCTTCCCTAATATTAAGGTTCAGCCTTGAGTTGAAGTTTCCACCTAATGCAAAATTCATAACACTTGATTTAAAAAAATCGCCTTCTACATCATAAGGAATGGTCCTGTATCCCATTAAAATATTAGTTTGTTTGGCATAACTCTGGTTCACTAGGTAAACTTGAGTCTTTCCTTGTTCTGGGAACTTGCTGAAAACTGGCATTGTCAAGTTCTTATCAGGTAACCTACCGAGGAAAGCCAATTTTTCTTTGATCATAGCTTCATCTACATCACCAACAACAGAAACTGTAGCCAAATTAGAAGTAATATAATTATCATAATAATTTTTCATATCCTCAACACTAATATTACTAGCTGTTTTATAATCACTTAGAGATGGAACACCAATCGGATTATCATTGCCATAAAGCATTGAAAAAAAGCTTTTGTAACCAAAGTTAACCTCATTCAAATTGTTTGCGGAAATATCTTCCAATTCAGATTTTTTCAATATTTTATATTCCTTGGAATCAAAAGCTGGATGCAATAATTTGTCTTCAAGGATGGCCATAGTTTCACTAATCTTGTCTTTATAACACTCAACAAAACAGCTTACAGAGTTGCTACCGGCACGAAAAGTAATATCACTTCCCATCGCCTGTAATTTATTGTCAATATCTACAGCTTTCATTGTGGTGGAGCTTTCGTTCAACATAGCTGCCATCATAGAAGATGTGCCATTTTTTATTTTTCCGGTTTCGAACATGTGTCCGCCTCTGAAACTAATACTGATATAAACCCTAGGAGATTCTGTAGATTTGGTACCAATAACCTTTAAACCATTGTCGTAATTCACTTTAAAGTAATCAGGCACCTTTACAGCTTTAGCTGGAGGAATAACAGGATGGATTTTCCTGTCAAAACCAGAAGGTGACGGTGGTGTGTACGTTAATCCTTGGTAAGCTGAAATATCCGGTTTTTCGTTTTTATACTGATTAATACTTTCGTAGATAGGCACTTTAAATGACCTGTCAGCCTCATATTTAGGATGGGGTAAAATATTTACACATGCATAATTCCTATCTTTGATATACCTTTTGTAAACGCGCATAATATCCTCTTTGGTAACCTTAGAATAGCGATCTACGTCATCTTGTGGCGTAAAATCCTTATTTGGCAATAACATTTCATACTCTGTCAATACTGAAGCTTTACCTGCAACCGTCTCACCAATACCATAATAACTTGCTATTATTGATTGTTTAATTCTAGTTAAATCTGCATCCTTGATGCCTGCCTTTTCCCATCTGGCCAATGCAGCAACCAATGTATCCTTCACTTGTTTTTCTGAAAGTCCGCCAAATGCAATAGGATAACTTACTACCTGGAAGGTGAATTCTCCTGCAACTTCCTGCGACTGATTAAAGGCGTTCGCCTGCACACAAGACTCACTCTCAATAAATGTTTTATATAATTGAGAATTTTTACCATCACTCAATAATGCGCTTAACATCGTTAATGCTGGCTCATCTACGTGGTAGGAAGGAACCCCAGGGAAAGAAACAGTGGTTAAGGGTGCGCTTACTTTAGCAAATATACTTACATTTTTTGACTCTTCTAAAGTAACAGGTCTCTTTGGTAATGCAGGTACTTCTGGACCTTTATTGATAGCTCCAAAGTATTTTTCAACCATTTTTATTGTGGCTTCTGTATTAACATCGCCAGCAATTACTAATATAGCATTATTAGGACCATACCATTTAACAAAGAAATTCCTCAAGTCATTTTCACTAGCTGAATCAAGGTCATCTGTATAACCGATGGTCTGCCAACTATATGGGTGACCATATGGATAAAGGGTTTCATCATGTATTTCAGGATAAGCTGAGTAGCCTTCACCATAACGCTGATCTTTCTCATTTTTAACTGTAGAACGCTGTACTTCGAATTTCTTCTTTGTAAAAGCAGGTAGCAAATAGCCCATCCTGTCGGCCTCCAGCCATAAAGCGGTTTCTAGATAATTAATAGGTACTGTCTCAAAATAATTTGTCCTGTCCTGATTAGTTGTTCCATTCATTTGGCCACCTGATCCTTGAACAATTTTAAAATGTTCTTCATCGGCAACATTCTCCGAACCCTGGAACATCATGTGTTCAAAAAAGTGGGCAAACCCTGTTCTCCTGACAGTTTCACGATTAGAGCCAACGTGGTAGGTCATTTCTACATGCACAATCGGGTCGCTGTGATCTTCGTGAATTAAAATAGTTAATCCATTCGGCAATACATACTTTGAGTAGGATATAATTAATTTGCCGGGTTGAGCATCCACTTTTTTAATCAAAGTGGCATTTGTTTGTGCATTAACACCTTGTGTAAACAACAGTGTAAAAGCAACAGATAAGTAAAACAATTTTTTCATGTAATTTTATTATTTAATAAATTAAGGTTCAAAAAAAGCACAGTGAGCAACTTTTTCAGTATTTTATTCGTCAAAAATATATCTTTGTTTGATAAATAAGAAGTAAAATATATTTAACCCTCGATGTTTTTAAAACTAAACAAGAAAATCACCCTCTTAATTTCCATTTCCTTTTGTTTAAATTTGGCTCTCCAATCCCAGAATCAAGCAAATAGCATGGGTAAGGAGTTTTTATTTTCTTTTCTTGAAAATTACATAAAACCTGCCCAGGTATCTTTTGTTATTTCATGTAATGCTGTTCCGAATGATATAGATATAAGAGTGGGCGCCCTTACTTTACCCTTTAAAATATACCGCAAAGACACTATAATTAGTTTTGATAATTCACTTGTAACCCCGAATGCATCAACGTTTATTAACACAAGTGTACATATTTCCTCAATAAAGGACATTAGTGTGTATGCTCTTAACAATGCTTTGCAAAGTTCCGATATGGCTGCTATATTGCCATTGAATAAGATTCCTTCAAACCCCGTTTATTATATCAATACCTTGAGGGGTGAATTGGGCGGTAATGGCAGCGAATTTAGTGTATTAGCCATAGATGACAGTTGTTACATCAATATCTTACCATCTGCAGATGCCATAACTAATGGAGGGACGCTCAACACTTCTGACCGCAAAGACACCCTTATCAAGCGATTATTGCGTAAAAATCAAATGATCTGGCTACTTGCTTCTGATAGCCAAAGCCTTGGTGGATCTAAAGTATGGAATACCAACGGTTGCAAAAAATTTGTGGTATTCGAAGGTGCCAAATTTTCGCGCGTTGTCAATAAGGACATTACCTGTAGTGGGGCCGACCATTTATATAACCAATCGAGGGCTTTGCAATTACTTGGAAAGGAATATACCTCTATCCCTTACGATAACCTACTAAAAGGTTTTATTATACAAATAGTAGCCACAGAGAATAATACCATCGTTACTATTGATGGAGGAACTCCCATTATAATGAATGAAAGGGATGTTTATATTTTTAATAACATCAATAACAAACCTAATTGTATCATATCAGATAAAAAAATCTCTGTTATACAAGTTATGAAAAGCGGTATTTGCAATGGAGCCAATATTGGCAATCCAAGTATCATGAGTTTATTGCCTGATGAGCAATTGAACACCTATGTACAGTTCAGTGCACCTACTACTTTGAAATTGTCTGTTGCCCC
>JBBQIF010000316.1:0-3944 GCA_038324665.1 Bacteroidia bacterium | reverse complement strand
CTAAAGTGTCAAAAATCATTGCAGGTTTTTCTTCTTTTAGAGAAACTTTTACAATTTCTTTTTGGCTAATTTTTGATTTTGCATCTTTATGTTTTGAATTACAACTCAAAAGAGAAATACAAATAATTATAAAATTTAATATTCTTGTTTTCATTTATGTTTCTGTTTTTCAGGTTTCTGCGGTAAAATTACTGCCAACGTTTCGCGGCTTTGCGAGGTTGCGAACTTCGTAACCGAGATTTTTCGGCTAAGATAAAATTTCTTGCGAAAGATAAACTTGAATTTACCACATAATTCGCAATCTCGCAAAACCGCTGTTATATGCCGCTTTTCTTGTCATTCTTCGTCACGTATTTTATTTCTTGCTTCGTTAATAATGTCTTTATAGTCCGGTCGAAAAGGTTCTACTAATTGCTTTTCTAATTGTCCTTCTAAATTCCAAAGTGTTTTCTGTTCGGATTGGTCTTCAAAAATGTTTGAATGTTCTGATTTGTTGAACCTTGCTAAAAACTCAAAAAGAACCAACGCTTCGTCCTTCGTAACTGTCAAGTTTATTTTTTGCTGGTCAGTCATATTGATATTTTAGTAAGTATTTGAAGTCCTGCACAAATGGTGGAATGCAAGTTTGGTCAGTCTGAAATTTGAACTTTACAAAATGGTCTTCGTGTGTTCCACCAATTTGTCCACTTACATTAAGTTGCCCATTCTGTTCCATTACAAATTCTACAAACCCGTCAGAGTCGTTGTCGTCTAAAATAGTTGTCCCTGATAATGTCAAGTGCATATTTGTCAAGTCGGCACACATTTTTTCTAATTGGTCACGTCTAATACAAAAATGCGAAGTTCCGCTAAAACCCTCTGACAATAATGTCAAATCGAAAGTGAAATTGATTTGAACTAAATATCTTGTCGCAAACGAAAGTCTTTCCGTTTCGGTGTTTGTTTTTAATTCAATTATGTCGTCAATTTCTTTCATTTAGTCGTCTGTTTGGGTGTCGTCCTAAAGTGGCATATAACGCCCCCGTTTACGCAACTCAACAAATATACCCCACTTTTAACTTTTACACTAATTATTTATAAGGTAATGATGAAGCACCCAAAGCCGATCGTAAGCGTTTACAAACGTTTCTATCCGACTGTAAATATTTAAATACCGAATCGGGTAATCGCCTTGCCCCAATTTTGCACTATCAAATCACAACAACTAAGTTTTGATGCGATACATAAAACAAATTAATTACATACAAATCATGAAAAGTTTAATCAATTCAGTACGTCTGATGGGCAACGTGGGAGCTACTCCCGAAGTAAAAAGTTTCGACAATGGTAACAAAGTAGCCAAAATCAGGCTCGCCACGAACGAAAAGCAAAAAAATGCAAAAGGTGAATCAGTGGATATTACCTACTGGCACAACCTGGTGTTCTGGGGTAAGCAGGCAGAGCTTATCGAAAAGTACGTGGACAAGGGGGAAAGAATCGCCGTAGAAGGCAGTCTCACCAACCGCTACTATGAAAGCAAGAGCGGCGAGAAAAAGCAAATCACTGAGGTACGGGTCGGTGAGTTTGAATTCATCAGTTCAAAGAAAGCGGAATCATCTCTGCTCCCACCTATTGAAGCGGAAACAAAATCTGCACCAGTAAAAAAGAAGAAAGTAATAGAAGATGATCTGCCGTTTTAAGGTATACTAAAATTTTACTAAAACTCTGAAATAAAAAAGGCTTTCCTATCAATGGGAGAGCCTTTTTTTTCGTATTCGTTAGTTTCTTTAGAAGCCAGTCTAACCCATTATTCCACCAACAACTTACTTGAAAGTTCCGTACCTTCAATTTTTACAAAATAAATGCCCCTTGCAAAGCCTGAAATATCGAGTGTGAGATTCCCTCCATTCAGCTTTTGATGTCCCATTAATTGCCCCATGCTGTTATAAAGCGATACATTTTTTTGATTATATTGTTGGCCTGCTTGCACATGAACAAGGCCTGAAGACGGGTTAGGATAAAGTGCCAATTGATTATGCGCAGTATTTGAAATTGTCATAATACTGTTTTGGTTAGGATTTATCATGATAATGGAGGCAATATTGGTAAGTATCGGCTTTTGATAGTCAAAATAAATATACGCCTTATTGGTAATGGAATCTCCTATGGCAAGCGAGCCGTTAATATCTGCCTCGAATGCAATAAATCCATGACTGGCTTTTTCATTGGTATGACTATCAGGCAGCATGATATTATTGAATTCCCATACCAAGGCTTGGTTGCCATCTACCCTTAAGGAGTATGTTGCAGGATGACTGGTGCCCGTAACTCTCAGGGAGCGCAATCCTAATTTCTGGGTAATGGTATCTACCACCGTTACTTTATAGGCAGTATCGTTTCCGGTATTCTGGAATTGAATGTTATATTTAATTTTTTTAAGACCTGAACTAATTTTGCCTTCAGGAAAACTTTGTTTTTTATTCGGATCATAAGCACCAATAATACGCTGGCATAAGGAGTCATAATTATTTTCAATTACAGAATCTGCTGACGAATTTTCAACGGATGCGTAAAATCTAATGGTATCTCCTATTTTTGAAGTATTAACAGAGGTACTAAATTCAAGATAAATGTTCTTTACTTCTCTAAATGCTAAATTGTAAAATTTATAAATCAATACATTGGCAGAATTGGAAGTGGGTGTAACATTGGAACTCACAAGCGTTGCTTTAGCCGGAATTTCTAATTTAAGAATTAAAGAATCGTCCAAATAACCTAAATTGGCACCTGTTAAAACATATTGTTCAGTAAATCCAACTCGCGTTCTAAAGCCGAGCCGAGCATTTAATTTTACAGATAAATTTCGGTTCATTCTGGGGTGAACTGGAATATTTAAATTGGATATTGTAGCACCTGATATTGCTGTAACATTAATCGCAGTGCATGGTTTAATACTAGATTTCACACCAGGTAAATGGTAGGCTACACTATAGGTTCCTTCAAATAAGGATATTTCATAATAACCATTGCTTCCAGAAGTGGCATAATACTGATCGGTCCCATTATTAAATTCGATCACTATGTCTTTAAGTGCAATGTCTCCTGAATTAAAAATACAATTCGAGTCTTTATCAAAGTAGAGTTTACCACTTATAAGGCCTCCCAATGTCACCTCGGCAGCACCATCAAATTTATCGCAATTCAATATGATGCCTTTATTGGGTCCAGCATTTACTGGTTGTTGATTATAAATATAATTGATAGCCGGAAACCATTTCGATGAATCTGTGTCGTAATAATTATTGGCTGAATCAGCCATTTGTATAAATTTATCAAAGAATGTGATACCATATCCTGTCCCATACCCATTCCAATTTGGAGGTGTTATGTCTTTTTTTAATGAATCACCTTCCCATAGTTCAATTTTGTTATATTGTGTAACAATCACATATTGGGAATCATTTCTTCTGGTAATATAACCAATATCCCTTAAAGTTTTGTTTTTCGTAAAGCTAAAGTTAGCACCATCGTAATAAAATATTCCGGAGGCCTTTTGTTGATACATAACACTATCAAAAACACCTCCAATAATTAATTTATTATTAGCAACCTCCAATGAATTATAACCGCAACAATAAGATTTGGTATTTGTTATTATTAAATTGGTAGAGCCAAAAGTATCTAGGCTGAATAGCTTTGCTCTGTCGCTATTTACAACATAGTACAATTTACTTTTATAAGTACATAAATCACGACCGAATCTCATAGAATCAACATTACCTATAAAACCAGGATAGGATGGTAAACTGTCCCATTTTAGGCCATTAAATTTTAAAATACCCAATGATTTACCACCTGGGCGCTGTAAGCCTTTTATTGAGTCGATCCTGCCAATAATATATAATTCATTATGAAAAATTTCTATATCATAAATGTCGATACCATTGGGATTGGCAGCTTGGATT
>JBBQIF010000315.1:0-3955 GCA_038324665.1 Bacteroidia bacterium | reverse complement strand
ATATGCTTCAGGAGACCTTTGAATTGGGGAAGATAAAAACAAGTCATTTTCATTTCAAATAAATGATATTAATCATATATTTCTCAAATATCTGATTTAGTGATAATTAAATTTTCTTATGCCAACCTATCATAAAACCCTTAACAGTTCATCACCTTTATTCTGTATCTTTGAATATTGAACTAACAAAATGAAATCCATTTTTATTATATGCATTGCTGCGGCTTTAATGTTGTTTATCATGATGGACTCTTGCAAGCATCAGCCACAAGAAGTAATTAAGCCGAGTTCCCATGATACTACAAAACCATTTGTTCCTATCATTACAAACTGTAGCTCTGATACGGTCTATTTTAAAAACACTATATTACCAATTCTTATTTCTAATTGCAATGGACCGGGTTGTCACAATGCAGCGGATCAGGCCGAGAATATTGTACTTGACAATTATACGAACATTAGAAAAATAGTTTCACCTGGCAACCTGAACAGCAAACTATATGTTTATATCAATTCCTCAAAAAAACCGATGCCCCCAAGTGGAAAAATGCCTCAAGCCACTATTGATTTAATAAAAAAATGGATAGAACAAGGTGCCAAAGACAATTTCTGCAATGATGGCTGCGACACCACTGCATTTGCTTATGCAGCCAATATTTCTAAACTGATAACAACCAATTGTTCAGGATGTCACAATACCGGCAGCACTAAAATCGGCACTTATGCTGACCTTAAGGTGGTGGCTGATAATGGCAAACTTTGGGGTACAATTAATCATTCTACAGGTTTCCTTGCAATGCCAAATTCAACAACTAAAATCTCTGATTGTGATATTAAGAGGATTAGAAAATGGTTGAATGCAGGGGCGCCTAATAATTAGAATCTGTCTATAAATTCTGATAACATTGCTATGTCAGTTTGTAACAATTGGATGAATCACCTCTCAATTGTTCTCACAAAACAACAATTCTAATCTTGCTATTCTTACATAATTGCACAAGGTTCACCTTCACTAATAACAAAACAGCCATTAGAAACTGGCATTAAAACTAAGCGATGGCAATATGGGCAATTGGTTCACCCTAATGAATTTCACCCTGTCGAAATAGAATATATTGCTCCTATTATAAATGTTGGTAACAGATAATACGAGCCAACTTTTAAAGTTTTTACTTGGCTTAAAATTATACTTCACCGAAGCATCTAGTCTGTGATATGTTGGTAACCTACCTTGATTGAAACCCGCATAAACTACACCCAAAGCGCCATTAGCACTCGTATAATTGGCACTTGGCCCCGACTGGAAATTAACTTTCTCATAAAAGCCTTGGGTTTGTGTAAAGGGAAACCCTGAACCGTAATTCCATCTAGCATTGGCCGACAACCTGCCTTTTTTATCGAGGGCATAATCTATTACCAAGTTGATATTATGTCGTCTGTCCCAAGTTGGGCGATAGGTAATCTCACCATCAAATCTTTTGACATATGTAAGCGAATAAACCGCCCACAAATAGAGCCTTTTATTTTCGAACCTGTAACGGAAATCGCCTCCGGAGGCTGAGCCATTCTCGACGATAAAACTTTTCCTTAACTTTTCAGGTTGGCTGCCATATTCAGGAACATCATCAAATAATTTATCCCTGTTAATATTGGTAATCTGACTAAAATCTTTGTAAAACCCTTCAATACTGATATCACTGAATTTACTGATATCGTATTCAAATCCTGCAACCCCATGATACGCGATTTGTAAACGGGTGGTGACAGGTTTACCGTTAAAATCCTTTGGCAAATCATCAGAACCCGAAAGAAAGCCATAGAATAGGTTAACTACGTCCCTGTCGCTTGAAGCTGACATCAGGTTCTGAGAATATTTTCCGGCTGCCATCTTGAAGGTAAGTTTTCTCGAAATATTGTATTTTCCGTTTATCCTTGGTTCCACGGAAGTATTTCCCAATGATGCGTAAAATTGAGTTCTTACCCCAGCCTCCAAGACAAATTTGCTTCTCACAAATTTATACAATCCGAACCCGCATAATTCAGTGGTAAATTGATCCTGATCAATAAACCTGTTGTTGGCATTATAAATATTAAATTGTGTCCTAAATCCATTGATTTCAAAACCATACTTTATCTCATCCTTTACATTAAAAGTAGTGGCAGTTAAACCTACGTTAAACCCGTTAATTCCACTGCTCCTTGGCTTGTTGTCTAGTTCTTTCTGTTCAATAAGGTAATTAGAGTAGGTTAAAAAACCATCCACCTTGGTTTGCTTACCCTCAGGAATCATTGTAAAACGTGTGCCGAAACCGAATTGATTCCACCCGTAACTTGTTGAACCCGGAAAATTCACGTTATCCCTAAAGTTGAACCCAAAAATTTTAAAATTACTTCCATTCGATGAATTAAAACTCATCTTGGCATATACATCATTAAAACTATAAGGCAACCTGCCCGGATCAGCATAATTGTAAAAAATATGTGAACTTTTATCCAGATAAGAGTTTTTTATAGATACAATAAAACTACTACTGCCTTGGCCGGGGATAAATTTTTTCAATGGCCCTTCAATCGATAATTTACCCAGAAAAGGACTGACTGCCATATTACCCGACAACCTGTTCTTATTGCCATCTCTTGTTTTTACATCTACAATAGCGGAGATTCTACCGCCATATTCCACACCAAAGCCTGCACTGTAAACATCTGCAGATTTAATTAGATCAGCATCAAATATTGAAAATAAACCAATGGAGTGAAATGGGTTATAGATGGTCATGCCATCCAGTAATATCTTGTTCATGATTGGGCTGCCTCCACGAATATATAACTGACCTCCTTGGTCGCCGCTGAATACCACACCCGGCAGTATCTGAAGGTATTGCACCAAATCTGGCGTACCCCCAATAGTCGGTATTTTTGTCAATTGTTTTGCAGTAATTTTGGTTGTTCCAATGTCAACATCATCCTTTTTCTTCTTGCGGCCTTCGTCTACAATTTTACCGGATCCTAAACTGTAAACAATTGGATTAAGGAAAAAATTCCTAGTAATGATTTTATCATCAACAATGGTAATTGAATAGGACATAGAATCATAACCAACAATACTCGCCACAATCTTGTAATTGCCCACAGGCAATCTATTCAAGGTATAAAGGCCGTCAGCATCAGTGGTGGTAAATTCATTGATAGATCTAATAATTACATTGGCATTGTCAATTTCTACCCCGGTTATTACATCTTTAATGTAACCTTTGACACTGCCAGTTTGCGAGAAACTTTTAAAACACAATAAAAGTGAAAACAATAACGTATAATATCTGAACATAAATGGCAAAAATAATAAAATTAAGGCTTATATTGAAATTAATTTAAGTCGTCGTTTTTTGTATTGTCACCCACCTGATTTACTGTATGATACTTACCTTATGTACAGTTGTATCCCCTCTAGTGTCTGTTATGAAAACAGTATAAATCCCTGATTGTAGAATCCCTATTTCCTGCCCTTTTAAATGGGTAGAATTTGAATAAATTAATTTTCCTTCACCATTTATGATCCTTACCGATGCAATTTCTCCTTCTCCAACTAGTGAAAAATAACCATTTGTTGGATTCGGATAAACTTGAAACTGCCTTTTTTTAGAACTTAAATCTTTCAACGCAAGTATTTTACCCCCATCATTATTCGTCCGGAGTACAAGGCCTCCATCGCCCACAGCCAAACCAATATTGTTAAAAAAGGTTATTTTATTTAGGGCCGAGGCCGTACCGGTTAATTGCAAACCCCTGTTGTCGAAGCCTCTACTACATCTACTAATTAACCCGCTATTCCCAACTAAAAATCCAGAGTCTTGGTGGGTAAAATAAGCACTATAAATTATTTTCATTTCACTTATTGTTCCTTGTTGCCATGTTTTACCTGTATCTGTACTAATGGCTAGTATATTTAAATATT
>JBBQIF010000314.1:0-3964 GCA_038324665.1 Bacteroidia bacterium | reverse complement strand
TATTGAACTTCTTTAATAATAGAACTACAAATGCCAATGCTGAATCATTTAACTCTAAAATTAAAGGCTTTAGAGCCAATTTAAGAGGTGTTACTGATGTCAGTTTCTTTCTTTTCAGGCTTGAAAAATTATTCGCTTAAGTATTTACTCCCCAGAAAATGACGCTGACCCTAACATTTCCCAATAATCTGTTCCCTTTCAATCAAAAAAAATCTGTGCCTGCCTTAGTCTTATAATTGGTAAGCAGTTTTTAAGTAAGCAGTATGCTGTTATATTTAGCAATCGAAACTGCCTACTGCTTTCTGCTTACAGCAAATCCCCTAATAACCGCCGATAACCACCAATGGCAAATGGTGTCCTTTGTATGCATGATTGAAATTGGTATTTTGACTTATGACCCTGAAAGGGTCAAACATTCATAACCACGGGTGAAACCCGTGGTTGCAAATGCCCACTATCACCGTGGTTTGGCGACTTATTTGCGCTCTTGGCAAATAAGATGACAAACAATCTCCTCAATTAAAAATCTGTAACCCCTGGTAACTATTACGGTAAGGCATGCCTTAATAACTATTAACAATTAACTTGGCATCAAAACCACTTCTTCCGCTTAAAATAAATAACCATACCCGTAACAGATATCAACACAATAACCCAGAAAATATGGTAACCATAATGGTACTCTAATTCAGGGAAATACTTAAAATTCATTCCAAACACACCGGTAAGAAAACTAAGCGGCATAAAGATGGTACTGATGATGGCCAGTAACTTCATTACCTGGTTCATTTTATTACTGGTAGTTGTAAAATAAATATTCATCAGGTCGGTGAGCAGGCTGCGGTGATTCTCTATCGTATCATAAGCCTGGTAGGTGTGGTCATATACATCGCGGAAATAATTAATATTGCGGGTCTCTATAAGAGATGATGTGCCGGCCTCCAGCTTGTTAAGCGCCTCCCGCATGGGAAGAATATGCTTATTCAGCAGCATAATGTCTTTTTTGATGGCTTGTATTTTAAACGTAGTTTTACTGTTGGGGTAATACATTGTTTCCTCTTCTATCTCCTCCACCTTATCGCCAATGCGGTCTATCATCACAAAGTATTGGTCCACTGCGGTATCCAGTACCTTGTACATCAGGTAGTCTGCTTTGCGCTGACGAATGGTGCCCTTGCCCGAGCGTATGCGTTGCTTAATATCATCAAAAAGGTAACTTGGTATTTCCTGGAAAGTGAGCAGGAAATTATGGCCCAGCACCATACTAATTTGTTCCGTTTCAATTTCCAAAGAATCCACAGGCACATAGATGTTCTTGAAAGTAATGAAGAGATAATCCTCAAATTCCTCAATCTTGGTGCGTTGTTGGGTATTCAGTATATCTTCTTGAATGAGAGGGTGGATATTAAAACCATCGCATAGCTGCTGTACAATTTCCGCCTTGTGTATGCCCGTTACCGAAATCCATGTGGTGGTATCGCTGGCCTTGTAGTGCAGGCATTGCTCAACATTTAGCAGCACCTTCTCCTCCAGCGTATTTTCATTGTAATCTATCACCTCCAGTTTTATCTCCTCGGTTCTTTCTATGCCAACATATACCATGCTCTCCGGCGGCAGACCGCTTTTAGCAGAGAGATTATGTTTTTTCCGTTTACGCAGAGGTAGTTTTAATTTAGACATGGTTTAATGGGTACGGCAAATGTAAATATTTTATGGATAAAAAGGTCAGCTATTTGGTCAATAATGAGTTAAATCATTGCATTATCATAGGCTTGTTTGTTATCCCTATAAGTGCGTATTGAGTGGTGAAAATTACGCTACACTTTACTCCGCAAAAATCGAAAACCGATCAGGATGCTGTATTGTTGAAATTATGCAATTTTTCTATCAAATCTTGTAAATGCTTATTTTTATTAAAGGTTTATTTTTGTAAAGTGATAATAATTTCACGCAAAACAATTTAATCATGGAAAAGAGCAATGAAAAGTTGGCGTACGACAAGCCAGGTGGAAAAAAATTAAGCAACGCAAGCAATAATTACGACCTGAGTATTGGTGGGGAAAAAGCAAAAAATAGCAAGAACAATGCTAACAACTCCATTGCCGATAATGAGGATTTTTTAACCAATGAAACGGAAGATAGTCGTGAGGTTAAGAACGACCCTGATTTGGTGGAAAGAGGCAAAAGCAGTGACAGACTTTCGGGAAGGGATAATACCTTGCCTAAGGGCGATAGATTCGATGACAAAAAATAGAAGCGCTTGGTGAAATTTAGTTTATCTTAAAAGATGATTATTTCATCCCATAATCCGCAATAATTTTCTTTAGAAGAATATTAGAAGTAAACTTACAAGGTTTGGTAGAAAAATCGAAATTTCCGATTTTTCTCATAGACTGTTGAATGAAAATCCTTTATAGATAACTTTTCTCCTGTATATTTTCATTGTAATCTATGGCCTCCAGCTTTACCTCATCGGTTCTTTATTGCCTACAAATACGAGGCTCTCGGGCGGCATACCACTCATGGTCGATAGGGTATGTTGTTTCATTTTTCGCAGAGGAAATTTTAATTTAGGCAAAGTTTAATTGGCAGGGCAAATGTAAATATTTTATGGGTGGGAAACGATTGGCTAAATATCGCTGAATTGATCTTGCATTGGCAACGTCTTAAATTGCCATTTGGAATAACTTCGTTTTACCGTTTATTATGTTTTGTATTCAATTAGTAAGGTTTTAGCTGACTATAAACTTATAAAACATAAATTTTCAAATTTAAATTATTTATTGTATCATTGTAGTAAGGTTTATCCTGACTAGATAACTATGAAAAAGTATATTTCAACAAAATCGGGTGAATTGCTGTCCTATTTTAATGAAGACAATAGAGCATATTTTGATTATACAGAGGCTTTTAAGGCATTGCCTAAATCGAAGAATGGTGCGGTAAAAGAATTGCTTAGTGATATGACAAGGCGTGGACTTTTAATGAGATTAAAGGAAGGTGCCTACTATATTATTCCATACGAGCAAAATTCAGAATCATTTATGCCCGATTGGCATTTGATTGCTGAAAACTTGGTTAAAAATGCGGGCCATTACATCGGTTATTATTCAGCGCTTCAAATTCACAACCTTATTGTTCAACCATCTTTAAAGGAACAAATTGTTGTGTCGAAACAAATCCGCCCTTCAGAAATTTTAATCAAAGCTGTTCCGTTTCAATTTATATATCACAACAAAAAGCACTTCTTTGGCGCAAAAAAAATATGGATTGATAATTTCAATAAAGTACTGTGTTCTGATCTGGAAAAAACAATTGTTGATTGTTTATTTAAGCCTAACTATGCAGGTGGTATAGTGGAAGTAGCAAGAGCAATTTATATTTCAAAAGATAAACTCAGGTTTGATGTTTTATTCGACTATGTAAAAAAATTCAAATCTCAGGCAGTTATCAAGCGATTGGGATTTCTCTTGGAACTTCTAGAAATAGATACTAATATTGTTAAAAAATTGCAAAAAGTAAAAACCGCTTCGTATGTGGTATTGGATACCGAATTGCCAAAGTGCGGAAAAATGATAAGCAGATGGAGCATACAACAAAACCTGGAAACAGATACTATTAAGGCAGCCATTGTAACATGATTAAACCAAGTGAAATACAACAAAAAGCACGTGAAACAGGGGTACGTGACCAGCAAATAGAGAAGGACTATGTATTGTCATGGATATTAAAAGGTGTTGCTAATCATGACCAACTTTCTACAGCTATTGTATTTAAAGGTGGAACTCTATTAAAGAAAGTTTACTTTGAAGATTACCGTTTTTCGGAGGATCTTGATTTTACCTTGTTTAATCAGAGTATTAAAAGCGAACGAATATTTGAATGGTTTAATCAGACCTTTGAGTTTGTTTTAGAGGAGGCTAATATTAGATTGGAAATTATAGATATTGAGAACCATTTGGGC
>JBBQIF010000313.1:0-3966 GCA_038324665.1 Bacteroidia bacterium | reverse complement strand
ATAAGTTTTTCAGATTTTTCAAGCATTGACAATGTAGTTTCACCAATGTCAAAAAACTTCATTATATATTTTTTGGGTATCCAGCCTGAAATTGTTTTGGCAGTCATATCGATGGTGGATACCTCTCCCCTGAGTTGTTTTATCTCAAATAGTATTTTTCCGTAATCGCTCATAATATTAAATTATTATTGTTAATGTTTTAAGATCAATAAAAACAGTTACCATATTTTCTATATTTATATTTTGTTTTTTCTCAAAATGTGGTAAGCCAAGCCTGTCGTTATAATGGTTAATGCTCGGATAAATGGTATAGGTATTTCCAACTGGCGTTGGAATAAATAGTTTTCCTGTTGCATCAACATAAGCCATTTTGATTTTCTCTTTTATATACAATTCGTAGATTTTGGGTTTCGTAACAATCGGTAATTTCTTTTCAGGAAACAATGTTTCTCCAACCGGTAAGGCTTCACCTTTCTGCACAACAAGACCTACGTTAAAAATTACAGGTGTTATTTTCGGTTTTATCATTCTTAAAATTTTAGCTTTGGTAGTTATAGGTTATAATCCTTGAAAATCCTTGTACAGCAATTGTTTTTCTTATAACAAGCATATAACATTATCTGATATGCGATTTTTTTATTGGTTATAGTTAGGTTATTAGCTTAACCCTTACTATTATTATGTTTAGTTAAAAATATAACCTATAACCAGACTTAGCTTTTCAAAAGTTTATTTACATACGGTTGCGAAACGTGCAAGACTTTAGCAATTTCATTTTGAGAAGCACCTTTGTCATTCAAAAAAGATGCGACTGATTTATTATTTAAACCACCATTTTTCATATTTAGTTTTTTGAAAACCTTTAACCCCGTTATTCTAAAATATTCAGTAATATCTATTGCTGACTGCATTGTTTCAGGAGTGATGCTAGGTTCGTCAACAGAAGTACAAGCCCACTTAGCAAAGTGGATTATTAATGCGAAGCGCAAAGAAATTACATCCAGTTTGGCATATAATGCTTTCAAATAATCTATTTTTTCAGCATTAATTAGTTTCGTGTTTTTATTTACAAAGGTTTCGTAAATTGATTGGGCAGCATTTGATAAATAGACTTTCTCACAATATCCTGTCAGTTTTAATAGGTTCCCTATATATTCTGCATACTTCTCTTTAAGTTCATCAGACAACTCGATGCTGCTATATTCCGGCCTTATTGCCTCATCAGGATACACAAAGCAAAAACGCTGCATAAATCCATTTACTGCCCTGTGATCCTTAGCAAGCTCAGGGATTATATCAGGTTGGATACCACCAGTAATATTAATAAATGGATGTAGGATTTTTTTGGGAGCACCTTCTACTCTATTTACAGTGAAAGTTTTTTGGCTCCATGATGATAACATATTTTGCACTTCCCCACTTTTACTGTATCTTCCTATATCAAGTAACCATCCATGAAGTTCATCCCTTTCAATATTAACACCTCTTATGTTGCTTTTATGCGCTTTTGTGAGAGCTTCCGGTGTTGCGTCTGTAAGTATATATTGTTTGCAAAGAGGTATCTCGGGATCGGATATTATACCCTCTTCTTTTTTGGCAGCCTTATTCATGGATTTAATCCTTTCATATTCCCTAAATTCTATTTCAAAAATCTTTATAGATTCTAAATCTAATAGATGGAACGGTTTAAAAGCGAAGGTTAAAGGCTCAGTTTTTCCTACCCCAGAGGGAGCTGAAAGCGCTAACCAAAGTACAGATGCGTTGGTATATTTACCCATTAGTTGCTGTGTTTGTCCAATACCTATCGCTGTAGCCGCAAGAAATGCCCCCACCCAGAAGTCCCGGTGTGTGCCATAAACCTCAGTACAATTGGTTATTAAATTTTGAAGAAAATCAGGTAAACCGTCAATAGGAAGCAAAGGTGTTACAACCTTTTTTTCTTCAATTATAGGTTCTTCATTTGAAATTTCTGGCGGAACAGAGTAATTAGTATAACTATATTGCTTAAAATACTCTTGCTTGTTCGCTTCAAGGTTCTCGAGTGTTATTGGATCATCCATTCCCTTTTTTAAGCAATCTTCGATAGTTTTATAGGCGTGTTCTTTATTAGCCACGTTTGGTTTTATATCAATGACATTTCGCAAAGCAGTTATAGCTTCTGATTCAGATAATATACCATCTGGAATATGCCCTCCTAATAAATAGCTCGCTTTTGTTAATGTCCTATGTTTATTGCCGTCTGAACTATCGTAAATCATTTTTACAGCAGTAGCAATGACTTCTTTTCCGTACTTTATTTTTTTATCGACATCACTTACTGTTGCTTTTGAAATATTTTCTTTTTTCTTTGGTGTTTCCTCCTTCAAGAACTCCCCCAAATCGTCTAAATTTACTTTTCTCATTGGTTTAGGTATTTAGGGTTAATAAAACATTCAGCATCATGGCAAATGAATGTGGCTCTCGACACATCTTTTGCGCTCAAATCAAAACACTCAACAGGGATTTTATATCGGTTAATGATGTATCGACCTATTTTATTGTAAAAATCTGCGTGGGTGTTTATATCAGGTTCAATAGATACAATCCATGCTATGCCATGACCCGATGGAGTAATAAATAAAAGATCCGTTTCAATTCGGTCATCATTTAATAAATCGTTTTTCAGTTTCAACGGATCAGTTAAATTGTCAAAATCTATTCTGATATATCCTGAATGCATAATCAAACCAGTCATTGAACGATTGTTGAATATTCCTGAAAGAGTACAGTAATCAAAATGCGATGCTTTATATGTCGAATAGGGTGTCTTATTACCCGTTTTCAAAAACTCTCTGTATAGGGCATTTGCAACAGCTGTATTTGCTCCATAATACATTGGATTTTTAATACGTTCACATAGTTGAAGTATGTCAATGTCCTTATCGGGCGTTATGTTTCCAATCGGACGTTTAAATGAACCGAATTTTGATAGTTCATCTGAATTGACTTGTTCTGGTCTTATTATTCCTCTATTCTGGTCTGAGCCATTGGGAATTTGATTTTTATTAGTACTTTCGTTTTGCATTATATTTTTTTTTAGCGTTAGTATTAAAAAGTGCCTGCTCGTTCCAAGACTCAGGCACTTTTTTTGTTTTTATCAATTCATCATTAACAACACATCTTTCCTTAAAAAATATATTTTATTGTTTATTTTACTTATTGCGATTAAGCCTTTTCGCATTTTAACAATCAATGTTAGCTTTGAAATGCCAGTTATTTCTATTGCTTCTTGCATAGACACTAAGTCATTAAATTCAGTTTTTTTCATTTTTTTTGTTTTTAGTGATAATAAATAATTCAATACTTCAATTAAAAGGATTCGTTATCAAGGGAAGTTCTCCCATGTAAATGGAATTTGTGTTATGAAAGGATGCACTTTCCTGCTAATGGCAGAATGATTTTGTTCAATGCTGGCGTGTAGCAACCTTAATGATTTCAAGTGCCTTAAAATTCTTAAAAAGGCTGGACTGCTTTTGTAGGGGTAGAGTTTCTTTTTCATTTTGAAGCCCCTTTCTCTAAATATTGTTTTATACTATCAACACAATAATAGGTTTTCCCCCCAATCTTAGATGATTTGATAGCATTTGACTTTCGTAACGCCCATAGAGAAGTTGTACCCTTACCAAGAGTTTCTTTTGCTTCGTTTTCAGTAAGCCACCCTTCGGCTATAATGTTTTTGGGTGACTTTGAATTAAGAACCCATTCGTGGATTATCTCAAGTTTGTGAGCGAATGCCTCATATTGAACTGCTGGAATAATGTAGAGAACAGGGGCGTCCTCTTTCTTTTGATTTGATTTGTTTGGTTTCAAGACGAATTGTTTTTAGTTCGCCATAAAAGTATAGGTAACTGAAATCGGTAAAGTAGGGGGAAATATTACATTTATTTTAAAAATCCCCCCTTAGTTGATTTTAGGAGTTTACAAGGT
>JBBQIF010000312.1:0-3969 GCA_038324665.1 Bacteroidia bacterium | reverse complement strand
TGCCATCCAATATTTCCATTCGTCATACGAACCTTCATACTCTTTGATCAATTCATCTTCTATCCACCATATTTTATTGGCAATTTGCGATATAAAATACCTGTCATGGGAAACGGTAATAAAAGTACCCTCAAATTGTTGTAAAGCCTGAATTAATATATTCATACTCTGGATATCAAGGTGATTGGTAGGCTCATCCAATAAAAGGAAATTAGCTTCTTCCACAAGTGTTTTTGCCAACGCCACCCTTGCCTTCTCACCACCACTCAAAACCTTAATTTTCTTATAAACATCATCACCCGAAAATAGGAAACAACCTAATATTGAACGCAATTCACTTTCCAATTTCTTAGAACCCATTTGAGCCAACTCTTCCAAAATATCGTTATTGATATTCAATGATTCCAATTGATGCTGGGCATAAAATGTTTTTTCAAGGTTATAGCCTGCTTCCACTTCTCCACCATCTACCTTTTCGCTTTGATCGATGATTCGCAATAAAGTTGACTTACCTTTACCGTTGGCTCCTATCAGTGCTATTTTATCTCCTCTTAAAATTTGGGCATTAGCATGTTCAAAAATCACCTGATCTCCATATTGCTTGCTAATGTTTTTAAGGGTAACTATAATTTTACCCGGTTGTTGACGCACCTTAAAACGGAGGTTCATTACAGAATCATCATTCACAACTTCTTCAATTCGTTCAATTTTATCTAGCATCTTCATCCTACTCTGGGCCATAGTAGCTTTACTTGCTTTGGCCTTAAACCTATCAATCAGTTTTTCCTGTTGCTTAATAAATTGCTGTTGGTTATCAAAGGCCCTTTGTTGCAAATCGTCCCTGTCTGCCTTCAGTTCAAGAAACTTGCTATAATTGCCAGTGTACTGATAAACTTTTTTATTGGCCACTTCCACAATTTTGGTCACCATTTTATCCAAAAACAGCCTGTCGTGAGAAACGATGATAACTGCTCCTTCAAATGATTGCAGGTATTCCTCAATCCATTCAATAGAGGGTAAATCAAGGTGATTCGTTGGTTCATCTAATAAAAGCAATTTAGGGTTTTGCAATAAAAGTTTGGCCAGCATTACCCGCATGCGCCATCCACCGCTGAATTCATGCAATGGGCGTTGCAGATCAGAAGTTTTGAAACCAAGACCTTCGAGTATCTCTTCTGTTTTAAACTGTATATTATAACCATCTAGAGCTTCAAATTCCTCTTGTTTATTGCCAAGTAAATTTAGTATTTCATCTGAGTGGTCGAATTCGAGGCGGTCCATGATTTCATCAATTTCCACCTGAAGTTGCAAAGCCTTATCAAAAGCTTGCAAAGCCACTTTATAAATTGACTCATTACTTTCGTAACTCAACAAATCCTGATTTAAGAACCCAATGGTACAATCTTTTGCTTTTGAAAGAGAGCCTTCAGTAGGTTGGTAATCGTTGGTAATAATCCTTAAAAGGGTAGATTTACCAGTACCATTTGCACCAACAAGACCAATTCGTTCACCGGGCTTTATTTGCCAGTTAACATCTTTGTATAAATAACGACCACCAAAGTCGAATGAGAGTTCATTTAAAGTAAGCATGAAAAAGTGCAAAAATACTGCTATTTTTCGAGGTATAGAAATAAAATAAGAATCAGGTAAGTAGAATGAATATCAAATCGATAAGAATTCGACAAGGAAGTAAAAAGTCTGCCCAATCTTACTACTTTTAAATTAGTATCAACCAAAAAGTATCGTTATAATTAACTTTTTAGTTAAGGTAGTTTTTATAGTTAATAAATATTTTGAAGTTGGCGACAGGTTTGATTTCAATGTTAATGGCTTACTTTTCATTATACCAGCGCATAAATTCATCTCGTTTCCTAACTGCCACAGGTATGCTATCCCCATTATATAAAGTTAAATCAAGTCCCCTCCTTTTGCTAATTGTTTTAATTGAAGTCTTATTGACTATAAATGATTTATGACACCTAATAAATTGGTCAAGTGGTAACACATCCTCATATATCCCAATAGGTTTACTAGAAATTGTATTTTTATTTACATGAATTATTTGTGTATAGACTCCATCTGCCTTTAAAAATAGTATCTCCTCAAAAAGTATTTTTTCAACTGCATGGGCACTGTTAATAATCAGGTATTCTGTTACATCAAACTGCTTTCGATGTAAAAAATCTTCAAGAATAGGGTTATATTGTATATTGTCTCCGAGTATTTTATTTATAGCAAGTATCAACTCTTTGGTGTTAACAGGTTTAAGTAGGTAATCGACAGCGGCATATTTGATAGCTTTAATTGCATGTTCTGCATAGCCTGTAATAAATATTAATTTATATTTTTTATAGTCTATCCTATTCAACAGATCAAATACTCGCCCATCCGAAAGTTCAATATCCAAGAACAGAATATCAACACTTACATTTAATAAAAATCTTGTGGATTCTAAAATACTTGCTGAGGAACCTGCTATTTCAATTCTGTCACTAAACTGCTCATTAATAAGGTTTATGAGCATGTCCCGATTATGTTTTTCGTCTTCTACTATATATGCTTTCTGTTTAATCATTTCTTAATCTTTAATAATAGGTAGGTCAATGATGATATGTGTTCCGGAATCTGGCATTGTGGTTTTGGAATATATATTAAAGTATCCCCTCCTCTTAATATCTTTGTATAAAAGTGATAATCTTTCTTTGGTTATACTTAACCCATGGTTGGAATGCCCAACAATAGATTGGTCAAAGCCACGTCCATTATCCTTTATAGAATACCTTAGAGTTTGATTGTCATGCTTGCTTATTTTTACGTGTAATATCCCATGGTGAATAATCCCTTTAAAGGCATGGTTAATAGCATTTTCTACTAACGGTTGTAAAATTAAAGGCGGAACAAAAATCGCATGTAATTCCTCTTCATCTAATTCTACTTCAAAAATAATGCTAAATTTATCCTCAAACCTTAGTTTTTCAATTTCAAGATAATCCCTTGTATAATTTAATTCCTTATTAAGCTGGATAAACTCCTTGCCGGAATAGTTAATACTTTTCCTCATTATAAGCGATAATGTAACAATATATTCTTCGGCATTATCCAATTGCTTAATTTTAATAAGGTGTTTGATATTACTTAGCGCATTAAATACAAAATGGGGATTCATCTGTGCCCTAAGTATCCTTAATCTAAGCAAAGTTAGATTCTTGCTCAAAATAATTTTTTCTTTCATTAGTTTATAATAGTAAACAGATGAAAATAGAATAATAGCGAGCACAATGGCAACAAACCACCATTGTTTAAACCAAGGGGTTTTAATCGTAAAAAAAAGGGTGGTAATTTTACCCGACAAGCCTTGTGAATTGATGGCCGCAATTTCAAATGTATAACTTCCTGATTCAATACCTAATAAAGGTACTTCCAAAGTATTGGTATTTATCCAATTGTTGCTTAACTCTTTTATCCGATACTTGAAATTATAGGTTAATCCTGTATTAATAAATGAAGATGCATAAGAAATTATGAGGTTATTTTCGTTATAAGGTAAATCAAGTTCTGACTGAATATAGATTCTCGAATTCACTTTTATTTGCGTAATTACAGTTTCACTAGTTTCATTGGATGGAGTGGGAAACTTATTGAAATAAAACAAGCCATTGGTAGTGGCTACTACAATTTTACCATGCCAGAAAGCCAGACTGTTGATAGTCTTACCCGGCATTCCTTCCGGAATGGAGTAATGGGTAACGGAAAAAAGGGACTGTTTATTTTGCAAGTAACGAATAACTGAGATACCATCAGTGGTCGCTAACCATATACTGTTATCAGCGTCAACCAATATTTGAAGACATACATCTGACATTAGTTTATTGTTATTCGTTGAATCTGCCGTGAAATGGATAATTGTTCCGTTAACTGGACAAAAAAACAAACCTTTCTGGTCTGTAGCCACCCACATATTACCATTTT
>JBBQIF010000311.1:0-3991 GCA_038324665.1 Bacteroidia bacterium | reverse complement strand
AACGCCACTGAGCCTAGGAATTGAAACCTATGGTGGTGTAATGACTAGGTTAATAGAGTCCAATACAACCATACCAACAAAGAAAAGTGAAACTTTTAGTACAGCAAGTGATAACCAGCCGAGTGTTCAGTTACACGTATTGCAAGGAGAACGCCCTATGGCAAAAGACAACAGAACCATTGGTATGTTCAACCTCGACGGAATACCACCTGCACAAAGGGGTGTGCCACAGGTTGAAGTTACCTTTGATATTGATGCCAATGGTATTTTGCATGTCAGTGCCAAGGATAAAGGCACAGGCAAAGAACAAAAAATAAGGATTGAAAGTTCTAGCGGATTGAGCAAAGAAGAAATTGAAAAAATGAAGCGTGAAGCCGAAGCCAATGCCGAGTCGGATATGAAAGCAAAGGAAGAAGTTGAGAAATTAAATGCTGCGGATACCCTTGTCTTCACTTCTGAAAAGAACTTGAAGGACTATGGTGATAAATTGCCAGCCGAGAAGAAAGAAGCAATTGAAACAGCCCTTGCAAAATTAAAAACTGCCCATGGGGCAAAAGATATCGCTGGTTGCGACAGTGCTTCAGAAGAATTGAACAAGGCATGGGAAGCTGCAAGTCAGGATATTTACAACGCACAGCAACAACAAGGTCAGCCAGCAGGTGATGCTGCTGCAGGTAACCCTGAGGGTGAAAATGCAGATGCCACCAATAATGTTGAGGATGTCCCTTTTGAAGAGGTAAAGTAGTGTTAAGTGAATCGTTAATTGGTTAAATGTTATTAGGGAGAACTTCATTCAGGTAAAGCATTCCTTTAACCGATATGGTTAATTGATAATTAACAGAGCAATAATATAAGCGCATTAGAAGTATATGATAACCCGAATTTGAATTCCAGATTCGGGTTATTTTTTAAGGCAATAAAAGATGTATAACTATATAAATGTCAGTATTTTATGGTTATTAGTTGTAAATTATCGACTGACGATGAAAAATTAATTGTATCTTTTTTGTCATATTTCGTAAACCCATACAATATTTGCGTCTAAAGGGTATTATAAGTTACACAGAGTTCATGAAATCTATTATTATTTCCATACTTTTATTGATTATTTCTTTTATTAATTCACTTGCACAAGATGTGATGTTTTTTGGTGGCCTTAATAATAACAGGTTTTGCGATTACAAGAAAGATAACACCCATTTTAGTACCATTTATTCCAGCTTGTCAGGATATAATGTAGGAGTTGGTATTGACAATATAAAGATTGCCCGACTGCCCTTCCTTTTTACTGTAAGGATGAGTAATTATAAAGGGGTTCTATATACATCTGATAGAAATGCGGAAAGGGGGAGTACCACAGGTGCTGAGGTTACCAAAAATACGATTGGTATTGGGATATATCCATTCAATATAAGAATTACACCAAATAAGATTAATTTTAGTCTTGGGGGCGAATTCAATGCTTTGCTGGATGCCAAAGCAAAAGGTTATCAGTCTTCATGGCTGCTGGATGAAAAATCCGGTCATTCACAGGCATTGGATGGCAATGCTCGACAAATCACCAAAACATTCACTTTCGGATTATCCAGCCGTTTGGCTTATAAGGTTAAAATCAACGAACATACTTTTATCATGCCTCAGTATTCTTTTTACCTCGGTTTAACCAATGAATTGAAGAATATTGAAACCAATACCAAATCATACCGACATTTGTTTGAGATTGGTATTGTGAGAAGATTAAAATAAGGAACATAATCTGGCAAAACTAATGTGTACTTATTTTAATAATAAGTGCTTTCTTGTTTGTAAAATTTGCTTCCTCTTTGATAGTTGTATTCTTAATTTTACCGCAAATATTTATTCAATTATGAAAGGAATTTTAACTAGATGCTTTTTACTGATTTTTATTTCTTTAATAGGCTTGTCAAAGGCATTTGCAATATTGACCCCTACTGTGGATTCAATCCCCATGAAGGATGGCAAAATGCTGGCAGCTGATATTTATAAACCAGTAGGCATGAACTCAGGCCCGGTTATTTTAGTCCAAACACCTTATAACCGTCAATTGTATCGCTTTGGTTTGCCATTAGGAATCGTCCAGAATATCAATAGTAGTAATTACATTATTGTAGTGGTGGATTGGCGCGGCTTTTATGGATCTAAAAAGGCGGCTTATTTAGGAAATCCTAACATAGGCGAAGATGGTTATTCAACTGTGGAATGGATTTCGGGCCAGGTGTGGAGTAACGGCAAAATTGGCACTTGGGGGCCATCTGCATTAGGCAGAGTGCAGTTCCAGACTGCCTTGAAAAACCCACCACATCTTACCTGTATTTGCCCTTTGGTAGCTGCACCACAATATGAATACCAGGAGTATTTTCCAAATGGAGCCTTAAGAACGGAATATGTTGAGCAACTAGATCAGTTAGGTTTTGGTTTATCCAAAACCCTTATGCAGCATCCACTTTACGACCCTACTTGGTCCTTCATTGAAAATGCCAATTATTACCCTGATAGTATCAAAGTTCCCTGTTTTATGATAGGTGGTTGGTATGACCATACAGTACAATTCATGTTGCCCTTTTTTAATGCCATTAGGGCACATTCTCCATCAAATGTGCGCGATAAGCATAGGTTGTTAATGGGCCCTTGGGTACACGGAGGCCATGGCATTGCGCAGGTAGGCACTAATGTGCAAGGAGAATTGACTTATCCCAATTCAGCATCCTGGAATGACTCACTAGCACTTTTATATTTTGATTATCATTTGCGAACAATCAGCAATGGGTGGGATGCCTCACCTTTTGTAAAGTATTACCAAATGGGAGAGAATAAATGGCTGGAAAGCACAACATGGCCTCCGTCAGGAATTGCCAATGTTAATTTTTACCTACATAAGGATGGTAGTATGGATAACAATACACCTGTTCCGACCTCGGATAGCTTGAATTTCAACTACGATCCGCAAGATCCCTCACCTACTATTGGAGGCCCCACTTTGAGATCTGATCTGGTACAGGGACCCTACGATCAGGTAACCAAGGTAGAAAGCCGAAATGATCTATTGGTTTTCAGTACGGCGGTCTTAACAAAAGATGTCGTTTTGAAAGGAAGTATTACCATTCATTTAAAAATATCATCCGATAAAGTGGATACCGATTTTGATGTGCGCTTAACAGATGTTTATCCAGGTGGTAAATCTATGTTGTTGAGCAATGGCGTTATGCGCATGAGGTTCAGGAATGGCAATACTTCCACACAAGTTGCCTTGATGGTTCCAGGCACAATATATGATTGTGACATGACCTTGCCACCCACTTCCGTTACTTTTCTTGCCGGTCATAAAATAAGGCTAGATGTATCTTCGTCCAACTATCCTCTTTACAACCGCAATATGAATACCGGTGCTGCAATGTACCCTGGCAATAGTTTAGATTCGTTAGCAAGTCCTGTAGTTGCAAAAAACACAGTATACACTAGTAGTCTGCATGCATCTTTTATTAACGTACCATTAGTAGGATACACAGGCCATGTGAATACAGGCATTAGCAATGATAATTTCCATATTTATCCCAACCCGGCCAATAAACAACTAAACATAAATGTTCCGAATGATTCTGATGAGTCCAAAGAATTAAAAATTTACAATGTAATGGGTCAATTGGTTTTAACAAAACAATTTTTTGGCAGTCATTATTCCATTGATATTTCTGAATTTTCAACTGGGGTGTATGCAGTACAATTGGTGAAGCTAGGCGAAGTATGGATTGAGCGTTTTGTGAAGCAATAAAAACGTATCTGTTATTTTTCCTAAAAATTATTTTTGTGATGTTCAAAAAGGTAGCAATATTAACCATCCTTAAACTTGATCAGCAACTCATTTTGAATTTATTATTCCACTTTGCTCCATGAGAAAATTTCAAAAAACGAATATTACTATTTAAATGTTTTTTAAAGGCTGTAATGTAGCTTCCCTGAATCAAGTTCAGGG
>JBBQIF010000310.1:0-3998 GCA_038324665.1 Bacteroidia bacterium | reverse complement strand
TACATAAAGCCTCCCAAAGAATTGTTATTGATACTGATTGTCTCACGGTAACAAAATGAATCCTTACTATATTCAAAAGCAGCATCTGGCCTTCCCAAAACTAAAACATTGTGGTAAACTGTGTCGCTTACGCAACCGTATGGTGAAATCACCTGATGTCCAACGGTATAGGTGGTATCAAATAATTTCAATCCGTGTAAACCTATATTTTCAGAAACACCTCCTGTATCTAAGGTATTATTTTGTCCCCATAAATAGGTAAATGGATTAATGGAAGCATCCGTCACTTTCAAAATAAGAGGTGCACATGCCTTTTTAGTAGAAACATTAAATTTCGCAACAGGTTTTGGCCTTATCGTTATAATTTGTTGTGCAGTATCACGACATCCATAAAAGCTTTTCGCTTCATATTCAATCGTAAATGATACATCATTATTAGAATTATTGAAATAAATAGTTGAGTCATTCTGCTGTACCGATGTGTAAAGATTACCAAAAGTCCATGCATGTGATAGAGGCATTCCATCATTTGATTTTGACAAATTCACTGTTGAAATATGCAAAGGGGTACATCCACTCATTCGGTTAACTGTAAAGCTTGCATTGGGATTTGGATGAACAATGATATTCATTGTGGAGCTATCTGTGCAACCATGTTCACTCAACCCTATCAATTTCACTTTGTAGATAGTATCGCTGTAATTAGATGCCCCATAATTTGCATTAAAATTTTGTGTTGTAGTACTCACCCCATTTCCAGATGCCCATTTAAAGCTCATCATGCTAATATTTCCGGTATCGTTCGGGCGGGAATAATTGGTAAAGTTAACTGGCAGGATGGCACATCCATCGGTTTTATCTGCAATGAATTTAATAGTTGGCAACGGGTAAATCTGTATTTGCTTTGAAATGGTATCAGCACAACCATTGACTGTTGTTGTCCTTAAAATAACAGTATAAAAAGTATCCTTCGTTATGCTTGATGTAAAGTTTTCTTTAGGATTAGTTGTTGATGAAAAATTGCCATTGCCAAAAGTCCAGTTGTGTTTTAAAGTACTGAAAGGATCTGAATTATTGGTTAAAGAATTATTTGTAAAACTGACACTCAAAGGACCACATCCTTTTGAAACATCAGGGCTGAAGGCCGCTGTGGGACCTGGATAAACCTTAATTTGTGTCTTAATAGAATCACTACAACCTGCCCAATTGGTTACTTTTAATTGAGGAAAGTAAAATGTGTCTTTCTTTTTGGCTGAAAAATAAATTGCGGATGGATTCTTTAAAATCGAAGTAGTTCCATTGCCGAGATTCCAGAAACTGCCAGAAGCATTAGTTGAGGTTTGATTAAAATTAACAGCTAATGGCCCGCAACCTGAATCCCTGTTGGCAATTATTGCTTTTGGATTTTTTGGTGTAAAGTAAATCTTCTCAATAGAATCTCCTTGGCAGGATGAATTGCTAGTGACCACCAATTTGAGGCGCACCACAGAGGTATCTGCAAAGAGCGTTGAATCGGGCAGATTATTTTGTCCATAAATTAATTTCCCGTTCGCATACCAGCTAAAATCCTTGCCGTAAATAGAGTTATTTGTAAATTTAAAAGTAGCGGGATTGCAGGCAAAAGGTTTATCGATATCAAATAAAGCCTTAGCACCAGGTTTAATTGTCAATCTATGAAAAGTAGTGTCTTTGCAACCTGTGCCAGCAGATGAAATAAGCCTAACAGTAAAAATACCTGGTTGAATGTACACATGCTTACTTTTACCAATTGAACCAGTAACTAGCGTCTGATTATCTCCAAAAGACCAATTAAAACTACTAGAATTGGTTGATTGGTTGTTAAAAGACAAGGAATCAAATGTGCAACCTACGGTATCGCCAGTCAGAATAGCTTTAGGCAACCCAAACACATTAAAGACTTGCTTAAAAGTATCGCTTCCACAACTATCAGTTACGATTAACTTCACAGTATAAGCGCCTTGCGTTGTGTAAATTTTAGAAGGTGGACTTTTAACTGTGCTGCTGGTGCTGTCACCAAAATCCCATAGATAAGCCTGGTTTGCAAAATACGAAGTTGATGTATTGGTAAAGTTAACTTTAGCAGGTGAACAATTATCAGGTATTTTAGCAAATGCGGCAGTAGGTTTATCATTTACCCTGAAACTTTTTGTGACGGTGGCTGATCCACACTTATTTTTAACAGTTAAGGTTATAGTGTGCAGACCGGGCTGAGTGAAAGTATAATTTATAAATGAATCGGAGAATGTTTTGGTTGTAGAATTCTCCTTAACCGTCCACAATCTGGTGTAGCCTCGCCCTTTTGAGGTATCCGTTAACGCAACATAAAGTGGCTTACAACCTCTATTGGCACTAAAGGTAAAGCCTGCAAATGGATTGTAGTAAACATGTACAATATCCTTAAAAGTGTCAAGCCCGCAACTGTTTTTTGCAATCAAGGTAATTACATAATCTCCTTCTGTCTTGAAAATATGATTCTGGGGTGCTTTGCTGGTAGTCCAACCGAAAGTGGTACCGTCGCCAAAATCCCAAAAGTATTCTTTTATATCGGGCACTAGGCAATATTTATCAGAGGAATTATTATAAAAAACATGCGGTTTAATGGGGTCACAAGTATTTATTACAGTCCACAACGCATCATCTTTATCACTGATGTCTATTGGGTTCCACGTAGCTACCGAGTTACCGCAAACATTACTGGCAGTTATTTTTATTGAGCCATTGCACATGCCTGTTGTATATGTATTATACAAAGTATCATTAGCACTTGTATAAGGCAGTTTAAGGACTGGACCCACTCCCCAATCAATTTCAAAATTCGTATTATTTGAAATATTATAAGAATTATTGACGATTCTTAAGCGATGTGGTACGCAGCCACGGTTACTTCCTGCAGTTGGCCCAATGATACCTGCAGTTGGCTGCCTCTGACTATATACAGTGCCATAAACAGTATCTGTACATGTACCGTTTTGGGTAACAATTTTTACTGTGTAAATACCCAATTTGGTAAATAAATGGGTCTTGACAGTAGAGGGTGGAAGGTCAGTCCCTGAAAGATCAGTTGACCCATCTCCCCAAAATATTTTAAGACTTTTAAGCGTATCAGCCGATTCAAAATTTATCCTGAAGGTATCCGGGCTAGTGATGAACTGAATACAATTTAACCATATAGGGTTTAATGTATAAAGCCCATTTTGGTCGAGGATCGTTTTGGCATTTGTACCTACTTTGATGCTCACTACTGATGAAGAATCAATGCAGCCCGAAGAATCCTTTACAATTAATTTAAGTTTGTTAGTACCCACTTGTTTTAATAGGATGGTTATTGAATCTAATCCAACCGTGGAATCGATAATCACATTATTGACTTTCCAATAATATTTTGCCTTGTTTTTATAAGTTCCCGTGGAAGTATTATAAGCTTTAATAATTGTCGGCAGGCCGCAAGTATGGGTGGATGTATAAGTTAAACCAGGTGTCACAGTGCAGGCCCGAGAATACCTTAGGGGCACGAAGAGTAAGCCCAAAATGAGAATTTTAGTAAGTTGTTGTTTCATAGTAAATTAGTTTTAGTTGTAAGAACGCAACTACAAGTATAATGTATAAGAAATAGGCAGATAAATATATACCCCTAAGTATGGATTATTAAAAGTTGAACCGGCTAATTTCGGGTTTAAACTGGAAGTGGTTCGTTAAAAATCAATGGCACTTTAACGATAAACTCTGTACTTGTCTGAATAATTTCAGGTTTTGACTTTGTGACAAAATCAAATCGATCAATAATGAACTTAATTCCTGATTTTGTGGAAGTTTCCAAGTGCTCCTTAAGGTTGATCATATTCCTCACAATTAAAAAATCCTTCTCAACACTTATATTAATTTCTAGTGGTTGGGTCCTAGAGACCTTGTTGTGCTTAATGGCATTCTCAACAAGGATTTGTAGAGTCAATGGTGGCAAATAACATTTAAGATAAACG
>JBBQIF010000309.1:0-4001 GCA_038324665.1 Bacteroidia bacterium | reverse complement strand
ACCTGGGCAGCAAGGTAAGCCCTTTAACAGAATATCACTTACTAATGCCTCAGGTTTAAAAATATTTTGATAAACCATACCATAAGTTTTTATCCTTGATGACTGCGAAGGTTCCGCATGATAAACTGCATACTCTTTCTTCCGCAATTCTATCAATTCCCTTAATTGTAATTGAACACTTGTACCTTTAATAAAATTGAATATTTCCTCTTTGGTAAGGTAGAAAATATCCCGTTCACGCTCTATAACTTTTTCAGAATAGAAAATCTCACCGAGTCTGCTAAAAACAAACCTTACCTCAGCAAAAGCTCTTGTCCTCTCAAATCTTAGATTTTCTCGTGCAGCAATTGTACTTACAGCATTCCTTTTTAAAAAATTAAAAACAAGCATTTTTAAAAACCCTAAGTTGGGGTCGGCTATTTTTTGCTTACGATCATCAATTCGTTGCACATGCATAAAAGTGTGCTTCACTATTTTAACAAATAACAATGGGTTTTGGGAGTAAGTAATCGTTTCCAACTTCAATTCTGCAAAACAACGATTACCCCATTTAGCAAGGTACTTATTAAACAACATGGATACTGCATGTTCTGGATTTGCAATAACCCAGGCCCATATTTCATTTTCACTTTTTTCATTGAAAAGTGAAATTAACTGCGAATTTTCTTTAATTAACAATGAAATTCTCTGTTGCAGTATGGCAGGCTCAGTCGTGATAACCTTACCTGTACTTATCAGAAATTGATTGAAATTGATTTCTGTATTTTTATTATGCTTGTCCATGAATTTCTGAAACGACCCATAATAGATCATGGCAAAAAAATCATTGATAAGTGGGGCTTTCCATTCGCTTGCAAGGGTGTTTTCAAACTTATAATAAGCCATCATACAAGTAAAAGCATCAGCATTTTGTATATTTTTATGTTTATGCTCCCACAAAACCACATTAAATTTCTTCAAAAAAGAGATCCTCATTTTAGGTAAGCGAACCGCATTTTTCAGCAAAGAAAAAACAAGCCTTGTTACCCTTAGTTTTTCCAAAAAACCATTGGGCTTTTTATAGTCCTTCAGTTCAAATCTTTCACTTACACCCATCATTTTCTCCATAAAACCTGCATTCAGACTATAACCGGGCAATAAAGACAAAAGCTTATACCAACTGTAAAGGTTGTAATAAACTCTACCCTTTAGCAAGCCGAGCATATTATCATACGTAAAATCATTTTCTGAAATAACCTTGTCACTGATGCCCAATATACTGCAGAATTGCCTGTAAACAGCCGCATACACAGGACTAATAAATGAGAATGTCAAGGGAGAGGTTATACCGGGATAAGATTCAACGATATTGCTATTATCCCATATTAAATACGCCTGCCCATGTCTCTTAAAAGTAGTAATAGGACGGCTTTGCAGGATATACAACTGTTGATCCTTAATACAAAATTCAATGTCCTGAGGAACGCCAAAATGAGCTTCCAATTCTTTTGCAATTCCTGCAATAGTTACCAACTGCACTTCTGTTAATGACGGCACATTGACTGCTTCCGCATTAACGTTTACTATCTTTAAGTCGCCCTCAATATCATAGATGAATTTTTCTGTTTTTTCTGCAATAATACTTTCAGTAATTTTATCATTTTTAAGATAAAAAAGGTCAGCTTCCAGGGCCCCTGAAACAAGGCCCTCACCCAGTCCATAAACACTACTCACGACGCAAGTGGTTGCATCGTTATTCAGCGGATCTGCACTAAAAACAACACCTGCTACATCGGCTTCAATACATTGTTGTATGATAACAGAGGTCTGAATTTTAGCACCTTCACTGTTATACTTAATTACATGTTCCTTGAAAGGTGACCTACAAACTTCCTGAATTGCAATTTTCAGGTCTTCTACTTTTACATTTAATTTTGTAACAAATTGTCCCGCAAAGCTTTTATTTGAACTATCTTCTACATTGGTACTGCTCCTTACCGCATAACTTTGGCAGTGGCCCAAATAACTAACAATTTCTTCGATCAATTCATCTGCTATCTTAAATTCTCCATGTTCGGAAACTTCTAAATGAGTAAATGGCACAACACACAGTAATGGCACATTATAGCCCAACGTTTTCAAAACAAACAAATGCTTAGCCTTATTACCAATGTTTATTTCAGATGAACTAGCTGTTATAATCATTTTCTTTAAAAAAATACACCAATTCCTAAATTTAAATACATACCAATGGCCCACAAGCCGGATATTATCTCAAATGTTTTGCTGTTACGCTTTGTACGGTTTTTATAAAAATAAAAGCCAAATGAAGCAGCAACGACGTACATTATTATAAACGCCACAACATGACCTAAAGTTAAATGGGCATAAGTAGATGCACCGAGACAGAGAATAAGCGTTATAAAAAGAATACACTGAAAATATACCATTGCGCGGTTAAAGCCCAATGCTTTGCTGTAGGAATTAGCTTCTTCATTTTCTTCAGATTTTATTTTCCTCCCAAATTCAAGTGTACAGCCATTAAAAAAAGAAACTGCAAAAAACCAAAGCAAACCTTTTACATTCGGTTGAGCATGCATCCAGTCGAACGAACTGGCGAGTGTATCCACTAATGGAATAATCATCATGTGGCTTACTACATACCACAATTGCCGCATTTCTAACCAGTGTTTAATGTAAAATTCCTTAAACATCAACGCCATGTAAAGTACAACAAAAGTAAAAATAAGCAGATGGCTGAATGCGAAGGCTATATTAAAAAGAATTAGAAAAACGAAAACCGCTAGTCCAAGTATTTTTAATTCACTCAAATTAACTAATCCGCGTGGAACCGGCAAATACGGCCTATTGGCCTTGTCAAATTCTGCATCCTTGAATTCATCAAATATCCTTAACAGTAAAAAAAGTAAAAAAGTATTGGTAAAAGCTTTTAAAAAAGCAAGCAGTTCAATAGAACCGGAAGCATGTCTGCAAATATGCGAATAAGCAATTGCTGAAAAGGTAAATGAAGAGATTAGTAACCCGTGCGCCAATAATGGAAACCTTTCCTTCTGATATTGCCAGAACCTACTATATATCGATAAATTACCTGACATGTTTTCTGCCGAACTTTTCATGCGCCTGTGAAAATTGACCTGAAGCAATAGCAGCCGCTATGGATATTTCGCCAGCGAGTGCCAGTGCGCCGCAAATCTCAGCAAACTTCTGTGACTTTCCGGTGCCGAAGCAATCTATCATTTCCAGGCACTCTCTTTGGGTAGGCAAGCCTGTGCCGCCGCCTACTGTACCAACTATTAGATTGGGCAGTGTCACACTTGCATAAACACCACCATCACTTGTTAATTCCATGCGTGTAATACCCACAGCAGCCTCCGAAACGCATGCCACATCTTGACCGGTAGCAATAAACAATGCAGTTAAGCCATTGGCTACATGCCCTTGCGCGCCAATCGACCCGCTTTGGATAACACCAATGGTGCTCGATTGCCAATATTGTACCATGTCCTCTGGCTTACATCTTAAAATCTTCTCTACTACTAACTTGGTGAGGTGTACTTCTGCCGATACTTTTCTCCCTCTTACATGCATAAAAGAAATCGCTGCTGCCTTCTTATCTCCGCTGTAATTACTTTCAATAAACCATGAAGTTGGTTTAACAGGACAATTTTCTACTAGCCATTTGCACAATATATCAGTGCAGATTGTTACCATATTTTGTCCTGCAGCATCCGCAGTATTATATTCAATATTGATTATTAATTGGTTGCCTTCGATATTGTATTTAATATCCAAAATTTTAGCAAATCTACTTCCTGCACTGATTAAGTCTTGGAAAAGTGCGGCATTTTCAAGTGCAAATATTAAGAATTGACCCATTTTTCCCATGTTATCGAACCTAAATACCGGACTCCTTTGCACACCTTCTAAAAAGCAAATACTAGTAATTCCACCACACATCCTGCTGGCCTTGGCACCTCGGTGATAGGAGGCAACAAGTGCAC
>JBBQIF010000308.1:0-4037 GCA_038324665.1 Bacteroidia bacterium | reverse complement strand
GAAGGAATACAGCCTTACCCCTGAGCGGAAAATCCTGTATAAGGCGGCTCTCCATAAACCCCTTGGACTCATATTCTGATTCAGAATATCCATTAGGAAGTTCATTCTTTTGTTCAAATTCTATCAACATATATTCATTCTGCTTTGCAACATTGCAAAGCGTATGAAATGATGCAATACTAAAGTAATCCATCAACTCGGATGGAAAGAACTTGTGAAGTAATTGTAGGCTTATTGTTTCGATCACTTTTTATCACAAAAATAATCCTTTTCATTTTACTCCCCAACTTTTGACTGTGACCCAAATGTTATTGGTTAAGGAAAGGTTTGCCATTTTAAAGCTTGCTTTTATGCACTTATATGTCCTTTTATGGTTTAATGGCTGGTTGCGACTGTTTTTTAAATTGCTTTGGTCCTTATAAGTAAGCTGCTCAGACATGCCTACTCCACACTATTCAGTAAATACTAACCCCTCATTACTATTTCCCAAAAAAAGGTTAAATTTGCAGCCTAATTCAAAAAATGTCAACTCCTAAATTTCACCCATTAAAAATAAAAGACATCCGCAAAGAAACTGCAGATTGTGTGTCTGTAGCTTTTGATATCCCTGCGGATTTAACTGAGGATTACGCGTATAAACAAGGCCAGTCGATAACTGTGCGAAGGCATTTTGACGGCGAAGATATCAGACGCTCCTATTCTGTTTGCAGCAGTCCTATGGATGGCGAACTGAGAGTAGCCATCAAGATGGTGGAAAACGGCCGTTTTTCTACCTATGCTAACAAAGACCTAAAAGCAGGCGATGAGGTAGATGTGATGACGCCTACAGGTCATTTTTATACTGATCTTGACCCTGCAAATAAAAAGCATTATGTGGCATTTGCGGCAGGTAGTGGCATAACACCCATCCTGAGCATAATAAAAACAACTCTTGCCACTGAACCTAACAGCAATTTTACTTTGGTGTATGGGAATAAAAATACGCATTCCATTATTTTTTTAGAAGAGCTAGAGGCCTTAAAGAACCGCTACTTACAACAATTCCAGATATTCCATGTGCTGAGCAGGGAAAGTGTCGATGTGCCTATACTGAATGGTCGAATCAATAGTTCCAAAAGTGCCGAATTCTTCGATAAAAAACTGATTGAAGCTACAGGTGTTAGCGAATTGTTCATCTGTGGTCCTGAGGAAATGATAATGGCTGTTAAAGATGCAGCATTAGCTGCTGGAATAGACACTAAGCATATTCATTTTGAACTGTTCACTATACCTACCCTTGCTGCTGTAAAGCATGAAGCCAAGGCGGTGGAAAAACCAGTGGTAGATACTGTTAGGAAAGCGAAAGTATCCGTAAAGATTGATGGCATTACCCATCATATTGACTTACCCTTTGGTGGCGATTCCATTCTAGATGCTGCTTTAAAGGGCGGCGCCGACTTGCCTTTCGCATGTAAGGGTGGTGTTTGCTGCACCTGTAGAGCTAAAGTTACCAGTGGCACAGTGGAAATGGACATGAACTTTGCACTAGAGGACGACGAAGTGGAAAAAGGGTATATTCTTTGCTGCCAGTCGCACCCCACAAGCGAGGAAGTATTTGTGGACTTTGATATTAAATAGCATCAATGAACCCGTTTATGGCACATTCATTCCGTTGAAAAATAGTACAAGATATGAATAAAAAGATAGTTTTCTCCCTAATTGCATTATGTGCAATTACTGCACATGCACAGTTCAGGGAAATTGAGCTTATCATGAGCAAAGGGAAACAGAAAGGCATCAGCATACCTGTTAAAGGCACCGACAGAGAAATTGCCTTTGAGGCAGTGGGCAAAACAATTGCAGATAAAGATTCCAAAGTAGATCCTACGATTATTTCATTTCAGGAATTATTCTTCGATAATGCCATACTCACTTCCATTTCGCTAAACCCAATAGATGTTTATGCAAGATTCAATGAAACAGATACCAGCCTCCTTTTATTTGTGGATTTGGGCAGTTCATTTGTTAATGCTGCCACTACGCCAAATGAAGCACTCGCAGTGCAAAAATTAGGCTTGGACATTCAAAATAAAGTAAAGGTTTTTCTTCAACGAAACGCCATTGATACGCTTAAAAAACAAATTAAATTATTGGAAGACAATATGGAAAGGGTTTCCGATGAATTGAAGGCCGCTAACAACTACATAAAAGGCAATAATAAGTCGGCAGCAAAGGATGATAAACAGGTGACCAAAACTGAGACAAGACTGCAGGACACCAAATCTCAAATCATTGAAACAGACTCTTTGATTTATAAAAAACAAAAAGAGTTTGATGGATTCCCACTTCTGGAATTAAAATCAGAAAACAAGATGAAGAACCAGACGCTTAAGGACAACAGAAAAGCCTTTAAGAAAATGGTGAGAGCCAATGCCAATGCTCAAGATGATATATTGCAATACCAGGTGGATATGGCATTGAATAAAGCAAAACTGGAGTTGGTAGGAGAAGATAAAAAAGCCGTTAAAAAGATTGTAAAATCCGACAATAAACTCAAATCTAAAATCGACACAGAAAAAGCAAATATCGACGCCAATTACGTTAAGATGAAACTGCTTAATGAATCTATTGTAGCAGATAGCAGCAAGGTAAAGGCAAACGAAGACCGGTTGGGTGTTTTCAATGAAGATGGTAGGAAAAGAGAATTGAAACAATTAGCCTCAAAAAAAGCAAAACTCGAAGGCAAAACAGTGAAACAACAGACTGATATTAACGAAAATAAACAGGAGTCTGAACAAAAAAGAAAAGATGCAGAAGCTGCGGAAAAGAAGGTGGCAGACTTGAAAATTCAACAGCAGGCAATAAAGATAGAGTTGGATGCCGCTAGAATAAAATTAGCTGAGATGGAAGCAGGCTTAAAAGCAATTGATAATCCTACAAAATAAAATATGATTGCAGTCATCACTTTAATTGAATTAAAATCTCCACTGAAATTTTTTCCACTTTCAGCCAGCGCATTAAAAATTATTAAGCAAATTAAATCCACTTCTTGCAAAGCTTATAAAAGCACAGGGTTATGGACCACACATTACACCCTCTCCTTGTGGGAAAGTAGGGAAGATATGCAGGCATTTGCCAGAAGCGGCGCTCACCTTGAAGCTATGAAACAGAGTGCAAAAATTGCAAAGGAAATAAAGACATTGGCGATTGAAGTTTCTGCACTTCCCAACTGGGAAGAAGCAAAGGAAAGATTGAGCAATGAGGGAAAATGCCTGAAATATTAATTTCCATTAATTTATTGTCAATTGTTAAAACCTTCCAAATTCATAGCGCCGGAAAAACCCACCCTGCATCCCAGAAATCTTCACAATGGCAGATATGATTTTAAAGCATTAACAACAAGTTGCCCCGACCTTAGCCCTTTCGTAAAACTTAATCCTTATGGCGACGAGTCTGTCGATTTTGCCAATCCAGAAGCGGTAAAGATGCTCAACAAGGCCTTGTTACGGCACTTTTACAACATCAATTATTGGGACATTCCTGAAAACTATCTCTGTCCGCCTATTCCCGGCAGAGCAGATTATATCCATTACATGGCCGACCTTTTAAGCGAAAGTAATAAAAATAAAATCCCCGGCAGTTCTGTTAAAGTACTTGACATTGGTATGGGCGCCAATTGCATTTATCCTATCATCGGACATTGCACTTACGGCTGGCATTTTGTAGGTTCGGAAATAGACCCTATGGCTATCAGGAATGCGAGACAGATAGTGGAGCAGAATCCGGTTTTAAAAGATGCCATTGAATGCAGGTTGCAATTATCCTCTGCGAATATTTTCAAGAATATTGTTAGGCCCGGAGAGCATTTCGATCTTACAATCTGCAATCCCCCTTTTCATTCATCGCCCGAAGAAGCTATGGAAGGCAACGCCCGAAAATGGAAAAACCTGGGTATTAAAAAAACAGATGCGAATAGCAAAAACTTTGGTGGTCAAAATAAGGAATTGTGGTGCGAAGGTGGTGAAGAAGCCTTTGTACAAAAAATGATTACTGAAAGT
>JBBQIF010000307.1:0-4046 GCA_038324665.1 Bacteroidia bacterium | reverse complement strand
TTTTTATCATTAACTGCTACACCTACACCTTGATTGAGACATATCTTTTCTAATTTAGGAATCTCCATCACATTTTTATACGCAAACTTTTCTTGCATGTGAGGTATTACCACATCAGTATATTTTTTCCTTAAATTGGCTGTATACGACATTTTCTATTTTATTGTTTAATAAATTCTCCGGTTTTAACTGAGAACCTTTGTAAATTACCTTTATCATTTGTTTTTCTTCCTACTCTTGTAGAATTACCATTTTCAAGAAGCATCAAATTTGAAATATGGATTGGTGCCTCTTTTTTAAGGATTCCACCGTTAGGGAAAGCAGAATTTGGTTTCGTATGGCGTGATACCAGGTTTAAGCCTTCCACAATAGCTTTATAAGTCTTAGGATAAACCCTTAAAACTTTACCTGTATTTTTTCCCTCAATAGTTTTGCCGGATATCATTTTAACATTATCCCCTCTCTTGATGTGGATCTTATTGGTAATATGCGAATTTTTGTTTGTTTTCATCTTTGATTATAATACTTCTGGTGCTAATGAAACTATCTTCATAAATTGTTTATCACGTAATTCACGGGCAACTGGTCCAAAAATACGTGTTCCCCTTGGCTCATCTGCTGCATTCAATAATACACATGAATTCTCATCGAAGCGAATGTAAGAACCATCAGGTCTCCTGATTTCTTTCTTCACTCTCACAATAACCGCTTTGGAAACTGTACCGGCTTTGACACCACCTGAAGGTAAAGCTGTTTTAATTGCAACAACTATTTTATCACCCACAGAGGCATAACGTCTCTTTGTTCCACCCAATACACGAATGCAAAGTACTTCTTTGGCACCACTGTTATCCGCTACTTTTAAACGACTTTCTGTTTGTATCATCTTATTTTGCTTTTTCTATAATTTCAACAAGTCTCCAACATTTCAATTTGCTCAATGGCCTTGTCTCCATGATTTTAACAATATCATTCTGGTTACACTCATTCTTCTCATCATGAGCATAAAACTTTTTGGTCTTTTTGAAATACTTACCATATTTCGGGTGCTTAACTTTAGTCTCTAATTCAACGACTATCGACTTGTTCATAGCACTGCTGCTAACACGACCAATAATTTCTTTTCTTGCGTTCCTGGTTAATTCCATTTTTAATTTTCGCTTTTTTCAGCTGCTTTTAATTCGTTATCAATCCTGCGTGAATTCAGTTCAGTAAGTAAACGAGCTACTACCTTACGTGATTCCCCGATTTTATGCGGTTGTTCTATTTTAGACACTGCATTGTTAAACTTTACTTTCGTAAGTCTCAATTTTTCTTCTTTGTATCTTTCCACTAATTCTTTAGTTGGAAGATCTCTTATATCCCTGGCTTTCATATTTATTCTGTATAATCAGGTTTAATTACAAATTTAGTTGCTACTGGTAATTTCTGTGCAGCCAATGCCATGCCTTCTTCAGCAATTGCTAAAGAAACACCTGTCACTTCGAACATTATGGTACCCGGCTTTACAATAGCTACCCAATATTCAGGAGCTCCTTTACCTTTACCCATACGCACCTCTGCAGGCTTTTTAGTTATTGGCTTATCGGGGAAAATACGGATCCAAACCTGGCCTTCCCTTTTCATGAATCTTGTTAGGGCTACCCTTGCAGCTTCTATCTGCCTAGCAGTAATCCAAGATGCTTCCATACTTTTTAAACCGAAAGTACCGAAACTAAGGCGATGCCCTCTGGTAGCTAATCCCTTAACTCTTCCTTTATGTTGCTTTCTGAATTTGGTTCTTTTTGGACTTAACATGTCAATTTCTCCTAATTATTTATTTCTTCTATCGTTACCACCACCTCTAGGGCCATTATTATCTCTCCTGTCACCACCACCACCCGGGCCGCCGCTTCTTCTCCTGTCATTTCCTCCGCCGCCTCTTGTGTTACCTCTTCTATCTGGGCCTCTGTCGTTTCCGCCATCAGGCCTAGGTCCTCTGTCTGAACCTGCATTTAAAGACAGATCACGTTTACCGTAAATCTCACCTCTGCAAATCCATACTTTTACGCCTATTTTGCCATACACCGTTAATGCTTCTCCTAATGCGTAATCAATATCTGAACGCAAAGTGTGTAATGGTGTCCTGCCTTCTTTATATTTTTCAGCACGTGCTATCTCAGCTCCATTTAACCTACCAGAAATACTAACTTTAATACCAGCTGCGCCCATTCTCATGGTATTAGCCAACGCCTGTTTAGTAGCTCTTTTATAACTTACACGACCTTCTATCTGCTGGCAAATTGTTTCTGCCACTAATTTAGCGTCCAGTTCTGGTCTTTTGATCTCATAAATATTGATCTGAACATCTTTCTTAGTGATCTTCTTAATCTCTTCCTTAATCTTATCAACCTCAGCACCGCCTTTACCAATTACAATACCTGGTTTTGCAGTATGGATAGTAATAATGATACGTTTAATTGTTCTTTCGATTACAATTTTAGACATCCCACCACGTGGTATCCTTACAAATAAGTATTTACGGATTTTTTCGTCTTCGACTAATTTATCAGCAAAGTTCTTTCCACCATACCAGTTGCTTTCCCATCCTCTGATGATACCAAGTCTAAGCGCTATCGGATTTATTTTTTGTCCCATTAATTATGCTTCAGCTAATTGAGTTTCTTTATTGTTAATACTATCTACCTTAATGGTAATGTGATTATAGCGCTTTCTGATTCTGTAAGCACGGCCCTGTGGAGCTGTCCTCATCCTTTTCGCTACAAAAGCACCATCTACAAATACGGATGAAACAACCAAATTACTTTCATCGGCTTTGCTGCCATTATTTTTCTGTTCCCAGTTACTTATCGCAGATTTTAATAGTTTTTCAACATAAACTGCATAATATTTCCGTTGACTGAATTGAAGAATATTCAACGCACTTTCAACTTTCTGGCCACGAATCTGATCAATTACCAATCTCATTTTCTGAGGCGATAAAGGACAATTTCTTAATATTGCTACTGCTTCCATATTATTATTTACTGTTACCTCCGTGTCCTTTGAATGTCCTTGTTGGTGCGAATTCACCTAATTTATGACCTACCATGTTTTCTGTTACATATACTGGTATAAATTTATTGCCATTATGAACAGCAAATGTGTGCCCTACAAAATCTGGTGCAATCATTGATTTTCTGCTCCATGTTTTAATTACCGACTTCTTTTTAGTTTCGTTCATAGTGGCAACTTTAGCGTCAAGTTTCCATTCTATAAAAGGACCTTTTTTTAGTGATCTAGCCATTATTTATTTCTTTTACCTTTTCTACGTTCTATGATTAATTTATTTGAGCTCTTGTTGGTATCTCTGGTTTTTTGACCCTGAGAGTAGATACCATTACGAGACCTCGGTTGTCCGCCTTTTGAACGACCTTCACCACCACCCATTGGGTGATCGACAGGATTCATTGCAGCAGGACGAGTGCGGGGGCGTCTTCCGAGCCATCTGCTTCTTCCAGCTTTACCTTTAACCTCTAAGCTATGATCCGGGTTTGAAACCGAACCTATCGTGGCAGAGCAGGTTCCTAATATCATCCTTGTTTCTCCGCTTGGTAATTTAACTACGACATATTTGCCATCCCTTGCGGCCAATTGTGCATAAGAGCCTGCGCTCCTGCAAATTTTACCACCCTGGCCTGGCGCCATTTCAATATTGTGAATAATTGAGCCCAATGGAATTTCGGCAAGTGGCAAGGTGTTACCCAAATCTGGAGTTGCACCAGTACCTGAGTTTATTTTTGTACCTACTTTTAATCCGTTAGGACAAATGATATAACGCTTTTCACCATCAGTATATTCAACTAGTGAAATAAATGCAGAACGATTTGGATCGTATTCTACTGTTTTCACTTCTGCTGAAACACCAATTTTTTCCCTGCGAAAATCTACAATTCTGTATTTCTTCTTGTGGCCACCACCAATATAGCGCATGGTCATCTTACCCTGGTTATTTCTTCCACCAGATTTGCTTAAAGCTTCTGTCAAACTCTTTTCAGGTTTTGACG
>JBBQIF010000306.1:0-4094 GCA_038324665.1 Bacteroidia bacterium | reverse complement strand
AGAGGCTGGGGTAATGAGAGAACCAGGAAATCCTTTCAGAATATTAAGAAAATGTCCAGACAGACTGGTAACTTTTCCTTTAGTAATGGAATGCGCAATTGCAGGTGGGGCCAGTTTTTTTCCTAAAATAGGCGTAATCATGGCAAGGTACATAAAAGACATGGCTCCACTTTTATGTTTGGGATCGTGATACAATGGATTATCTAACCAAATAGCTGTATTGAGCAAATTTTGATCTTTGAGGAATGTTGTGTCAAACTGGAATCTTCGGCGGAGGTAACTACCATCCTCATCCCTTAGGAAACCGTAATCCGTTTTTTTTGGGTCCCCAGTAAACCTTACAGAAGCAATTTTTCCAGACAAGTGTCCTTGGTAATACTTACCCAAAGCAAGCGGCAGTTCATTAAGATTACTAAATAGTTGAAGATTCTTAAGTAAAATTCGTGTGCTTTCCTGGGCGCCAGCAGCTAATACAAATTGTGCAGCGCTAATTTCCCTTGACTCCCCATTCGCGACCTCGGTAATAGATAGTGACTTTACTTTTCCGGTTTCATCCGGTAGCGAAAAATCCTTTGCTTCAAAACCTTCTAATAAAGTAATATTCTTTAGTTTTTCAATATCATCTGAGTAGCGATTACCAAATCTTGTTGGCATACTCCAGCGTTCTACAATGGAATCGGTGACAACGCCTTCAACAAAATTTTCAGCAATTCTTGTATGCTTAAATTCAGGATGGTTTTTTAAATTAAAAACTGGTTTGCCACATTCAAAATAATCCGCTGCCGCAGAAAGATATTCATTAACTTCATTAAACAGGCTGATACCCCATGTGCAATCACCATTTACCACAGGCCTTTCAATAAAATCAATTTCATCGTACATCACACATCTACCTCCCCATGTTGCAGATGTACCGCCTAAACCTTTGTTCGTACATTCGTATGGCGGATGATGATTCACCAGGTTATTCACCTGAATAGAATTGTCAAGGCCGTTATCCCCACTTTGATTGCGCGCACCGTATTCAACAATTAAAACCTTTTTTTCAGGATTATTACGTGCGAACTCCAATGCGAGAATGATGCCAGCAGGACCGCTGCCAATTACGCATAAGTCAAATATTAATTGGGCATTATTTTCTAAGTTCATTAATTAATTGGTCTCCAATAAGAAATTATATCTTTTTTTAACCTCCTTAGCTGGATTCCCGGCATACACAGTCCACGGTTCCATATTGCGAGAAGTAACACTTCCTGCACCTAAAACACTGCCCTCAGCGCAACGAACGCCTGGAAGGACAATTGATTTGGCACATATCCAGGCATATTGTTCCACTACAATTTTCTTCATCAAGTAGGTAAAATCTTTGGAATTATAGTCATGTGTTGCGCCGCAAATAAATGCGTCCTGAGAGAGTATTACGTGTTGACCCAGAAATACACCGGCCGGATTATAAATTTCAACTCCCGGGCCAATTGTTACAACATCATTTGTTTCCAGTAACCAAGGTGCCCATATTTTACAATCAGGGTACACAAAATTATTTTTACCAATGGATGCACCAAATCTTCTTAACACCCAAATGCGCCAGTTGTGCAGTGGATTGGGTGTCCACCTACAACACAATAACCAGCATATATTCCAGCAAAACCTAAGTAACTTATTCGAAAATGAAAAAACAGGCCTTTGATAGGCATCTTCATTATTCATATCATGTGATGAAATCATTGACTATTTAATTTTTATGATGAAATTTTTTCAAACAAACGCTTTGTAGCTGGTTCGATGGCAAAATTATGTTTAAAGCATTGTAAAGCAGCATGACCCATTGCTTCTCTTTCTTCTGTGTTCATTTTTTTCCAATCCATTAAAAGGTTAATAGTTCCATCTAGGTTATCTTGAGCAATGATTCCGGCATTCATAGCATCGATTTCACGCCAAATATTGACCTCTTTTGAAATTAACACTGACTTGCTGCAGGCCAAGGCTTCTGCTACTGCTATACCAAAGTTTTCCTGATGACTTGGCAATATAAAAGCTTCGCAGTTATAAAAAGCACCCCATTTATTATCACCTGAAAGCATGCCAGGAAAAACAATATTTGCACTTAATGCCTCGCTTTTATCAACCATTTCCAATATGGTTTGTCCATATTTAGTATTAATCCCCGGTCCTGCAATTACCAATAAGGGAATTTCTGCAACATTTGTACCTTTGAAAAAGACTTCTTCAAAGGCTTTTATTAGAATGTCAACTCCTTTTTTTTGATGGATTCGGCTTAAGAAAAGAATAAATGGCCGGTTGGCGGTTAGCGGGCATTTTTGCAGGAATGAGTTTGTCATATCCTGCTGGAATTCTGGAGGCAATTGTATACCAAAACTTACATTAAGTTCCTTTTTTGGGCTATATGGCTTGAATGTTTCCCTTGCAAGCAAAAGTTCAGTTTCGCAAGTAAAGAGAATGGCATCTGCTTTATTAATCAATCGAGATTCCATTAATTTCCAAAAAATCCAGTTTCTAATGGCCTTTAATTTTCTTTCAGGTGCCTTCTGAAAATAAGGATCTAGCATGCCATGCGGCATCACCATTAATCGCGCTATTTTCCCATTTTCTTCCTTTTGTCTTAATTTTTCAATGGCATTGATGACTGCATAACCATGGTATTGCCACAAACCATGAACAATAACAATATCATACTTATTTAAATTATCTTTCAGCCATGGCATTAATAAACGACTATAACGCCAACTTGTTTTACCTGGACCTAATGGCATTATTGGAAAAGAATCTTTATTAAGAAAAGACGAACCCGGGTCGTCGAGACTTACAACTTCTGAATCTACGCCATACCTATTCAATTCAGGGATTATATTTCGCAACGCTTGGCAGAGCCCACCGCTCATAGGGTCCATAATTGCAATTGCATGAAGTACTTTCATTTTTGCGTTGAGAGTATTTTTTGATAAATGCCTTCTACTTTATCCATAGATTTTTCGAGGTCGAACTTATCAATATTCTTTATTCCTGACTCAACAATATCTTTTCGCTGATGACCCGAAAGTGTCAAAACATTTTCTATTATTATTGCAGCTTCAGCAGCCCAGTATTTAACTTTATCATTGTCAACAGGTTTCTTAGGAATATAAATCGCAGCATCCCCTCCTACTTCATTCATTGGTGCCTCTCCTGTGGTGATGACAGGACAACCACAAGCCATTGCTTCTGCAATTGGCCAACCAAAGCCTTCTTCCAGAGAAGGGAATAAAAATAGGGATGCGCCAGAATAAGACTTATGTATTGTTTGGTCGTCAACACCACTGAGAATAAAGATATCTTCTTTGTAAATGGTATCTTGCAGGATACTGTTTAACTCAAAATCTCCTGGTTCGCCTATCAATAAAAGTGGAAGTTTTACCCGATTCAGATTCCTCCATGCATTATAAAGTTCAACAACACCAATTCTGTTTTTATACCATACATTGCCGCCGAGGTGCATAATATACCCTGCATTTAAGTCGATATTGAACTTTTTACTTAATTTTATACGACTTTCATCACTGTCAAGTGGTTTGAATATTGGATTCAGTCCATTGTAAACCACCTCAGAAATTTGAGGAGTCTTGTTCAGTATTTTATGTAGGTCAACTTTTGTTTTTTGGGAAACTGAAATAAAATTCTTCCCTTTACTGTATCCTTTCCTAATATATGCCTGATATTTTCGGCCTGTCCAGCTTACTTTATTTTCAGCTATATTTCCCAACCCCGAATTTTGGGCCATAAAATCATGGCAATGGATAACATGAGGTCTTGCGGCCACCAATGGCACCCATGGCCCAAGTGCATTATCACTGAATACAAAAATTGCATCATTGGTAAGCTTCATCCTTTTTTTTACCTCCATTGGAAATAGGATAAACTGATCGATATAACCCATCCATTTCTTAAATGCTTTAGGGAATGGCAAATTAAAAAATCGCGCTTTCGGTGCCCAAATTTCAAACTGATGCCCTCTTTTTTCCATGCTTTCAGTCAACATTTTTATATAAATGGACATACTCATGGAATTAAAGAAGGCTGGATGTGAAAAAAAGATG
>JBBQIF010000305.1:0-4098 GCA_038324665.1 Bacteroidia bacterium | reverse complement strand
CAGGCCTAAATTAGTTGATGAATACTTGCGAGGTGGCAAGGCTGCCGGGTTTGGGTAGTATTTGTAGTTCCAATTCATCCTCGAGATACTGATTCCGTAGCCAACATCGAAGCGGCCTATGCCATAATTGTTCCTTATATTGATATAAGCTGTGTTGCACGATTGATGATCACTTGGCCATTTAATTGGTGCCGGAATAGGTACAAAAAAATCCATAACCCCGCCAAGGTTCATAGATAAATAGCGCTTGTAGTGGTAGTAATAGTCAAGCCCAATTCCTATCCCGCAGAATCCAGTGTTGTTATAATGTCCCTTATCAGTGCGTAAATAAAAGGAGTTAATATAGGGCAATGAAAAATTAAAAGTAGTAATACCTTTCTGCATAGGAGCAAATCTCATCACATTTACTGTGCTGTCCTTGTACGCCAAGTGAATATGTTTAGGGTATTCATACCGTTGAGGTTTGTTTTTATCAATTAGCATACCCATACCATAATTGTAACAAATATTTAACCAATAAGCCGGCGAGTTTTTTGAGGGTATATACACCGATTTTTTTATGCCATCTACCTGCATACTAATATGCAAAGGCTTCTTATCCCTTAATACATGGAATACGCCATTATCAGTAATCGCTTTCCTTGTACTGTCAGGCGAAATATTGGTTATCCTTCTATCTGCAGTTATCGTAATGGTTTGTATCTTGCGGTTAAGAATAGTAGCGCATGAGCTAATTAAAAGGAGCAGGAAGCATAAAAAGAGCCTCATAGTTTTTGTGAATTGCGCAAAGAACCTTACATTTAATTTTCTAAAGATATGCTGCAAAACTAATGTTAATTTTTACAAATATATGAAAAATACGTCTATGTTATTTTCATATAAAGTTGCAGATTTTCATTCGTGTGGTACTAAGGAATAATAATGTTAAAGCAAATTTTCACAGAATGACAACGATATGATCAGCATTATTTTATTACATATCCTATCCTAAGTCCTACATTTAAGTTAGGCCAGATAAAGTGACCCGGGTCCATAATGAAGCCCAGTGAACTTGATTCCCTATAGTAAATACCATGGCGGGCTTCATAAGTCGTAAGGGTAGAGTTCACCTTTTTAATTCTTACCCCAATCCGGCATACAAATCAAAAAATATTCTGTCAGCAGTAAGTTGGCACCAACCAAAATTTAAATTTAGACAAGTCACAAATTTTTGGGTTCTGTACGTTTTATAATAGTTTGGCGTACCAATGATGGTATCTGCGTAATCAAATGACTGTTCTTTGTAAAAGTAATTAAGAGAAAAGTAGTGCCCGTAATTCTGAATATGATGATCTATGTAATGCATTATGCCAATGTCAATATTTTGCCCGGTGATATTTGAAAGACCGTTGAATTTTTTGAAATAACGGCCTCCTTCAAATGTCATGCTGGTTTTGCTTTTAACTTTAAATTCTATACCTAATTTATAACATGAACCTGCATACAGATCTATGAGACTCAAAGGAGCAGTCCTGATATTGAAAAAATTTAACGGAATGGGTCCCTGGTCCTGAGCAATTAAATTGGGTGACAACAATAGAAGCGAAAATATTAAGGTAAGCCTCACAATATTGATTCTAATTTATTCTCTATCATAAAACTTCATTCCTCTTGAAATTTTATTTAAAGTAACCGTAATCCGTTTTACTTTTGTATCCATTGTTTTCGCTTCAATTATCCAGTTAACAAATAGTTTTTGCTCACCCTCTTTATAGCGGTCAAATATTTGTTGAGCTTCGGGATTATCATTCAGGCATACTTGCAGGTCTTCGGGAATTTCAAGTGGATCGTTATCCGGGTATAAGATAACCTGAACGGAATCGCCTTCTTGTTTCTTTATGATTTTGCGTATGCTTGTTTTGACAGGAAGAAACATATTGCCATTACCCATTGGCATCAGGCAGTAGTTTTTAATTGCATAACTATCTATCGTGCCTTTCACCCTTACCCAACCAAACTTACTCCTTAAGTCCTTAGCAATTTCAGGTATTACAGCGTAAGTCCAGCCACCTTTTCCGGGGTATTTTCGAAGTAAATAATTGTTATCTACCAAAGGTTTTTCCATATATCCTGAAATTAATCTAACAAAAGTAAATAATATTTATTGGTTACCGTTATTACATGAACCGCAAAAGAACAAAAGAGCATAAAAGGTTTTAAAGCTTGCTTTAAAATAACATTATTAAAAATGAGCATAGTTGCTTAAGTACTAATTTCCTAAGTGTTCTTTTGTGACTTTGTGGTTAATGGTTCCACGGTTTTGTGTCGTCCAGAAAAAAGGTTACACTTTAATTATTTTTTCACCAAGTTTTCATTCAGGTATTTTACCACTGCTTGCTCTATTCTGCCCATAGTAATTGGCGAAACCATGAAATGCTTTGTCTTATCCCTTTCACTTTGAGCATGTGCTTTTTGATCGTACCATAGCGCTGTTTTGGAAGCACTTTTCCATGCTTTCCATGAGGGGATATCTGCTGTTCCATCCCATTTAACATTGTCAAAGGTGTTATCTACTTTAACGATAAAGTCATGTCTTTTACCTGTTTTTTCGAACATGCCAACAATGAATTCCGACCAGCTATGGTTGCCGCTTACTATCACCTTTCCTTCATAGCCTATAAGTTCCATCAGGCAAACAAAGGCCATTTCACGCTCACTGCACCAGCCAAAAGTAGCAAAAGAATCACATTCCGGCGTGTAGTATTTTTGATTTTCCATGCACAATTCGCTAATGAACAAATAGGGAGTTCTATCTATATCAGCAAAGGAATTGTATTTTGAAAATTCTGCCGGTGGCTTCATGTCTTTGAGTAATTTATTATTTTCTGCAAGCCTTATGCTATGCCTTGGATTTGGTATGCACCAGTGCCAGAAATAGGGGATGTTCAGTATTTTTCCTCTTGAACCATTGGATGCATTTTCACTTGTAAATAGGGCATGAATAATTTTAAGGGTAAAGAATTTTTTAATGTTGGTTGTGTCATCGGCATTCAATTCATTTGAAGCACAAAAGTCTGTAAATTCTTCCTTGTCAATTTGCATAAAATCCTTACTGTGATTGTCTGCCAGTTTTAGGAAAAATTGAGGAATGGTAAGGGAGTCGTAGTGATGGATCTTAGCGTTTAAAGATTGGCTAATTCTATTTTCTCCATTGTTTTCACCTATACTGGCATTGTTTTGTCCACAGGAAAAAAAGGTCACGATAATGATTAATAAAGGATGCATTTTATGGGATTTAAATTTGCTCAAAGTTAGATCGTTTCATTAGATATTATCAGCTTCTTCATTTGTTCCAATGTTCAATTAGGTCGCTGCAAGTGCCATTGTAAATATTGTAATCTATGCCACATTCCAACCCCATTACTTTATAAAAACAAGGAATATTATTGTTTTGACTGCAGCAATTAATTTCACAACTGAATTGCCATAGCGTGTATGATTTCCAAATGTCATGTTCATTAAAGAGATGTGATATATTGCCATCTTTTTGAAGTGAAATAATCCAAAGCGGACACTTTGAAAATAGAGATTTGTGAATGGATTTTGAAAGCAACTCCATATTAGCCCTATTGCAATAAAGAAATGGATAGCGACCCGTTTTTTCATAAATGCGTTGAACGAAAAGTGCTGCATTATCAAATGAAATTATCTTACCGGTTTTTTTGTGTTCTTCAAAATCAAGGGCCAACAACTCATTGGTTAAATTATTCGTGCCAACCATGGCCATGTATTGATCCGCTTGCACAGTGCCACTGGTATCTGTTTTTGGCAATCAGTAGGAGCCCCATAATAAATTATTCTTTATCGCCTCCGTCCTTCTTTTATAATAGGCAGAGCTATCCTCTTCAGACATTTTATGGATAATGCCTTTGATTCTTTTATCTCTTAGTAAGTCGTTGAGTTTATAGTCATTTAGATTATAAACATCAATAACAATAGGCTTCAAAGTATCTTGCCATGGTTTTATTAATCCGGACTGTGAAACGGAACGTTTAAATTCCCCATTCTCCAGTCTTAGGGTAATAAGATTGCCTGTATACTGATAATAACCTTCTCCCT
>JBBQIF010000304.1:0-4104 GCA_038324665.1 Bacteroidia bacterium | reverse complement strand
GGTGACAAATCTGAAACCATTTTCTCAACAGAAAAGATATTGGTGGATGCCAAACCAATATCAGTAGAAACATTTACATTTAGCAGCAATGAAAAGAAGGTCATCATTACCAATGGTTTTGAGCAGGTCTACAGGCACAGTGGCAAAAGCAACACCTGGCTTTATGATATTGCAACAGGTAAACTAACCCGTATCTCCAATAAAAAGATCATGTATGCAACCCTTAGTCCTGATGGCAAAAAAGTGGCCTACGTGAGTGATAACAACCTATTTTATTTTGATGTAGAAAAAAACAAAAATGTGCAAGTCACCAAAGATGGCAAAAAGAATGAAATCATCAATGGTGCAGTGGACTGGGTGTATGAAGAGGAGTTCAGTATGAGCAAAGGTTTTGAATGGAGTCCCGAAAGCAATTATATTGCCTATTACAGGTTCGATGAGACTAAAGTACCTGAGTTTGGCATGTACAACTATGGCACTTTATATCCTGAATTAGAGAAATGGAAATATCCTAAAGCTGGTCAACCTAATAGCAAAGTGGACGTTTACATACATAAGATTGGGAAGAAATCTATAAAATGTGAAACCGGCTCAGAGAACGACCAGTATTTGCCGAGAATTAATTGGGTTAATGATCTGCGTTTAAGCATACAACGGCTGAACCGACACCAAAATAAACTGGAGGTATTGATGGCCGATGCTAATGAAGGAAAATGCAAGGTATTTTATACCGAAGAAAATAAATATTATATTGAGGTGAACGACTTGGAAATAAAAAGCCTTGACAGGAAAGAAGGTTATGGGAATTCAATGCTTTATCTTTCCGAAAAAAGCGGATACAATCAGTTATGGCTGAAATCGGAAAATATTAGTTTTGAAAGTGGCAATCTTGTTAAAAACAATAAAGACTCGCAGATTACCTTCGGAAAATGGGACATAGACCAATACATAGGTGTGCACAAAAACCACGCTTACTTCACCACCGGCATGGACAAACCAAGTGAAAGACAATTATATGCAGTGAATTTAGGCACTCGTGAGATTAAACAAATAACGAATGAGCCAGGATGGCATACCATAAGTTTCTCAACAGATTTTAGTTACTTTACAGATAATTATTCAACTCTCACTTCAGCCCCGGTAAGCGTTATAAAAAACATTGAAGGAAATATTATCAGGATACTTGAGAACAATGAGGCAATGAATGCCAAATTGAATGCGATGAATTTAGGTAAGGTTGATTTTGGCAGTTTTAATTCTTCAGAAAATGTAAAATTGGATTACTGGCGCATCCTTCCGCCCGATTTCGATAGTTCCAAAAAATATCCAGTCATCTTTTTTGTTTATGGTGGACCTGGTTATCAGACGGTTAAAAACCAGTGGGCAGGCCCCAATTACCTCTGGTACCAATACATGGCAAAGAAAGGATATATCATTATTTCTATTGACAATCGCGGAAGCGGCGGGCGGGGCGAAGAATTTAAGAAAATGACCTATTTGCAACTCGGCAAATTCGAAACAATGGATTATATCGAAGCTGCTAAATATTTCGGTGCAAAAACCTGGGTGGATAAGAACAGGATAGGTATTTTTGGTTGGAGTTACGGCGGTTTCATGGCCAGCAGTTGTATCACCAAGGGGGCAGATCAGTTCAAAACTGCAGTAGCCGTGGCCCCTGTTACCAACTGGCGCTTTTATGACAATATCTATACCGAGCGTTATATGCGCACTCCAGCAGAAAATGCGGAGGGATATGACCAGAACTCCCCTATTAACCATGTTGACAAAATCAAGGGTAACTATCTCATCATACATGGTACTGCAGACGATAATGTGCATTTTCAGAATGCTGTTGAAATGGTTAAAAAGATGAATGAAAAAAACATTCAGTATGATGCCGCCTATTACCCCGATACCAATCACAGTATTAGGGGTGGTATGATAAGGTGGCATTTATTCACCAAAATCTCCAACTACTTTGAAAAGAATTTGTAAGTAAGATTGGTTTCTAAATAAAAATGGATATTATTGCCTTTTAATAAAATAAATTAATATATAAATTATGGATGTAATTGTTGACGACAAGCAGATTAAGAAAGGTCATCCCAAGGGCCTATGGGTACTCTTCGGAACGGAAATGTGGGAAAGGTTCAACTTCTATGGCATGCGGGCCATTCTGACATTGTTCCTTGTCAATTCGCTCATGATGAAAGAAGAGGAAGCCTCCCTTATTTATGGTGGATTTTTGGGTCTCTGTTACCTTACACCGATGTTAGGTGGATTTGTAGCTGATCGTTTTTTCGGTAATCGCAATTGCATACTTTTAGGTGGATTGATGATGGCTACAGGTCAGTTATTCCTTTTTGCAAGTGCCAGTATTTTTGGCACCAATATTAGTCTTGCCACTACGCTTATGTGGACAGCTCTAGGTATTATAGTTTTTGGCAATGGTTTTTTCAAGCCTAATATTTCCAGTATGGTCGGCAGCCTTTATCCTAAGCAGGAAAAAAGCAAACTCGACACCGCATTTACCATATTTTATATGGGGATTAACCTAGGCGCCTTCTTAGGTCAATTAATTTGCCCACTTATAGGTGATGTAAAAGACGTTGGTGGCATTCGCGATATACACGCATTCAAATGGGGATTCCTAGCCGCTTCAATAGCCATGTTAATTGGTACTGCCATTTTCTACCTGCTTAAAAATAAATATGTGGTTACGCCACAAGGTCGGCCATTAGGTGGTCTTCCTTCTAAAAATGATGCATCAGACTTTGAAGAAGGAGAAGCGCAGAAAGCTGTTTTTTCAAAAAAATCTCAGTTGGTAGCAGGTATTGCTTTTCTTGTATTGGGTAGTATTATTCATTATGTCTTTGGTCAAAACTGGATTTATACGCTTATTTACTCAAGTGGACTTTCACTCGCCGGCCTTATCATATCAGACTCCTCTCTTACAAAGATAGAAAGAGACCGGATTATTGTGATTTACATCGTAGCCTTCTTTATTATTTTCTTCTGGGCTGCTTTTGAACAGGCTGGCTCCTCTCTAACCTTTATTGCTGACAATCAAACGGATCGTAATTTTTTCGGCTGGCAGATGCCACCTTCCATGGTTCAAATCTTCAATGGTATTTTTGTAGTGGCCCTTGCTGTGCCATTTAGTATGTTATGGGATTACCTGAGAAGCAAAAACAGGGAACCAATTTCACCAATGAAACAGGCTTTTGGCCTTACATTAATAGCGGTAAGCTATTTTATCATTGCTCATAATGTGAAAGATCTTGGCAACAGTGGTTTGCTTGCCATTAAATGGTTAATTCTACTTTATCTTATTCAAACTTGTGCGGAATTATGCCTTTCCCCAATTGGGTTGTCACTGGTAGGTAAATTATCTCCTAAAAGATTTTCATCCTTACTATATGGTGTTTTCTTTTTGTCGAATGCCTCAGGTTACGCACTTGCAGGAACATTGGGCTCCATCTTACCTGCAACAGGTGATAAATTCACTAAGGCTTCAGAGATGGGAATTGACCTTCAGGGTGTTTTGGATAAAAAAATAATCCCAACTACTGAACAGTTAAAATTGCTTGCCGAGCACCATATCAATGCTTCTAATCCTATTTTTGCAGGTTTTGAAATTCACAATCTTTATGAGTTCTTCTTAGTGTTTGTTGTGTTGACAGGACTTGCCTCACTGATACTTTTCGCTCTTACGCCTTTCCTTAAAAAAATGATGCATGGTATAAAATAATTAAAATAACCTTTAAGAAAGCCTCGTATTTTTTTACGAGGCTTTTTTTATTTAATATTGTTTAATGAATAACGAAACTACGCTCGATTCCATTCAGGATTTTAAGGGGAAATACCCCAAACAATTATGGTACCTGTTCTTCTCCGAAATGTGGGAGCGCTTCTGCTTCTACGGTATGCGAGGAATGCTGGTTGTTTTCATGGTAAATCAACTGGCAATGAATGAAAAAATAGCCAACCTTCAATACGGCGCAACGCAAGCATTTGTATATGCCTTTACATTTATTGGCGGTCTATTTGCTGATAAAATTCTCGGCTACAGAAAATCACTTTTTTGGGGTGGCTTGCTGATGA
>JBBQIF010000303.1:0-4109 GCA_038324665.1 Bacteroidia bacterium | reverse complement strand
AATCGAAATTTTTCTTGTAATCCACAAACTCAATATCGCTCTCATATAGTACCTTGTTCTCCTTATAGCCGATAGTTGGATACACTACAGTAGTTGGGGGTAACTTATCCTTCGGATTAAATAGAATCACGTCCGTCCCAGAAAGTGAGCCATATTTTTCGTAAATATTACTTGCAGGTGCTACACTGGTGATAAATAAATCATTGCCGCCATTTTCAATATAAATCCCCCAACTAATATCAGAAGGATTCACTATTTGAGTCCAACTTCCCTCATACCTGTGAAGGCAGGCCATCATTTTATAGGGCTGTCTTATTTTATCGCAGAACTTTGCCATTATCACAGCAAAATTCATATTATCAAATTGTTTTATGTTGAGCTCATCATTATTGCAGAGAAATTCATGAAATTTGTTCAATACGTCGAGCTTATCCTTATTCCCTTTTGCAAATGTTTTGAGAAAAGTACTGAAAAATCCACTAAGTGAAGCTTCTGCATAACCTTTGGTATAAATGTTGGAATTGGTATAGTACAAATACTTCTGCATAAATTTAGGGTTCATATAAAATGATTTCCCAAGGTTTGCGATATCCTCGTATGAGATATCGTTGTCTGTGAACTGATAAGGATACAAGTTCTGCATTTGACTATTTGCGGTATTGATTAGGCAAAATCTTAAAACAGGTAAATCAACCCAGGCATAGGAAAACACCTCACTGTTATATGCTCTATTAAAGCCAACTTTACACGTAAAAACCTTGCCGCTATTATCATTTGATTCTGTAAACTTGTAATCACAATTAACAGATTTCTGGAGCAGCTTCAATTCATTCGGCGTTTCCAAAACATACATAGAACTTAATGAAGGATACTTTTCTTGCAAAAATTTGCTAAAATCTGGTAACTTCCTAAAGATGTTGTCATTTTTTACTGTCACAACATTCCCGTAAACTCTACCATTCTCAAGTTCTTTAGATATCGTAGGATCAATAGTAGTGGTGTACCCATATTCATATCTATAATCCACAATATCACCAATCTCCAGATCTTCAACCGCTAATTTCTCTCCCCCTTCGTTCAACTTTACAGTATGGCCATCCTTCTCTTCATCATACTCCTTATTCTCCTTTAAATAAATCTCTTTTAATGTGCCATCAGGTTTAATTTGCGTAATGATTATTTTTCGCAACCCACTTGATTTAGTTAGGGTGTTGAAAGCCTCCACAGCATAAGCATCTTTTAACTTATATTGGGTCCTTAACACAATATTCACTTTATAATCAAGTTGCTTATACTTTGTAATAGCATATTCCTCGTAATCCCTCATGATTACCACTGATTCATCCTTGACAGTGTCCTGCACCTGTTCCTTAAAATACTTTTTTTCATTTTCTGACTGCCCAATAAGTGGAAGACTTATAGAAAAATAAACAACAGCTATTATGATTAATTTTTGCATGTTTTTAGTTCAGTTTTAATTTAATTCAATATAGGTGTTATAAAATGCTGATAATTTTTTACTATCCGCATTAAAGGTCTTAAACATACTAACAGGAATGTAATCCTGCTTTGTAATTAACACCGTTTTATACACCAAGGTATTCCCCATCTGTTTAATTTCAAGGATAAAATTATAATACGGATTATCAATATTGATAGGGGTAGGTAAATTTGTGGCTTTCTGCCCGGGTTTTAAATTTAGCACCACATTGCGCCTAATATCGATCTTTGCCCTGAAATCATAATCAACGTTTCTTATACTGTCAAAATTAAATCCAGCAAAATGACGGTCCCATTCAAGGTTTACATATTTTTTGCCATTGCTTGCGAAAGCATGGTTATCCACCTCAAGGTTGTAATTGAGCAGTACATCGATATCCCTGTTAGTTAAATCAGAACTGACAATATTCCTAGCGTTGATAGACATTTGTGCCCCTGTTAGATAATCAAACAAAGCTTTGTTCTTTTTCTGGGATCTCATGAGATTATAATCCCTTAAAAAATCAATTTTACTTTCGCCTTTGAAGGTCTTTTTTCCTTTCACCATCAATGTGGAATTATTTAAATCCATAGTTTCCGTAGTGGTTTCCTCATTATGTTCAGGGCCAAACTCAGGAATAGTTTCTAGTAAATATCCCTTTCCATCCTCTACAATGCATTTCCGTCCCTGTATCCTGTTGGCATAATCGCCTAAGGAGCAGTAAGTTTCTGTAGCATCAAGGAAAACAAACTTTTTATTCAATTTTACCGCACATATTGCATGGTTATCTACCGGCATTCCGGGTATATCATAACTGAAGTTTAAATGTCTTGTGCCTATCCAAACCAAGCGCGCATCGTACCCTAAAACCTTTAGCATATTCTTGCATAAATTGGCCATACCTTTACAGTCACCGTATTTTTTCGAAAACACATTATTGCATTCATCAGGTTGAAACCCGGCTATACCATCTTCGAATGCAATGTAACGCACATTGTCCTGGATCCAATAAAAAACCGTTTTCAACTTTTCTTCATCCGTTTTGGAATTCTTTACAAGATTTTTTGTAAAAGCAGAAAATTTGGAAGTATCATTTTGTAGGGTACCGGATACCAGTCTATACCATTTGTACATATCATCTGTACTTTTAAAGATATTCTTTTTCCCTTTTTCAGTTGTTACTGATTTATAATGAAAATAGAGCATCGGGATATTATACGAAGGACCCCTTCCACCTTTAAAACGTTGGTAGGGCTTTAGATTTTTGAATGTATATACGATATATTTAGATTTTTTCGAACCCTTTTTGCCTTTATCATTTGACCCATTATCATCGATATCATCTCCAGATTTATCGTCTTCTTCAACCTCTTCTTTTTTAAAATCAATGCCATCGAAATTTTTTTCTATAATATCAAACTCCAACCAATCGGGCTTACTAATCTTAATAATTTTCTTTTTTGTTAAATGTTCCTCGGGAATATAAATCAAACTATTGAATTTTGCATCTCTGCAATTCTCAAAATACCTCGCATTGATACGTGTTCCTCTAATTGGTAAATTCAAATCGTATACCAAGTATCGTGAATCTGTCTTGAAATAATCTCCCCCATCATTTTTCTCTTTATTTTTCTTTATTTCTGTCTTTTTATCATCAATTTTGAAGGTGAAATTTTTAGCATCTGTCATTGAATTATACTCAACCACGAAAGGTTCATTCACAAAATCCTTGAGTGTTGTGTATTCATATTCATATTTTGTTGAGGTAAATACTTCCCCGTCGGGAATAGGGTTTTCGGTTAATTCCTCTTCAACGTTTCCCGCAAATTGTGTGATATTGCTGTAATCCCCTTTTAATAGTTTTTCAAGGTTCCTTGTCAACTCTGCCTGCTTGTTTGCTAGTTCCTTTTCCCTTTTTGCTTTGTTCTTTTTAGCTGTTTCGGCAATCTTCTTAAATGCGGTAGAATCATAATCTTCATTTTTTTCAAAACGCATGGTAATCTTAATTTCATCGTTCAATATATCCTCATCAGGATACTGTGAGGATAATTTACCGGCCTCCTTAATACTGTATACTGTGGCTTTGGCATTTTCTTCACCATAATAAATATACTGATGCTCATAGTACGCTGGAATATGTATCTTAGGGCCTGAACAAGCAATAATTGTGAGTAAAAACAAAAACGGGATTATTTTTTTAACCATAATGGATATTTTTTTAAAAATTAGGGCTGAGGGTATACTTGCTGTAAAAGTCAAAGATTTCTGATGCCGCTTCATCGGCGGTATCCACTACCTTGAACAGGAATAGATCTTCAGGGGAAATGTATTTATCATCTTCGAGCATTACTTTTTTAATCCATTCGATCAATCCACTCCAATAAGAAGTACCCACTAAAATAATAGGAAATTTAGCCTGTTTGTTCGTCTGTACTAAGGTGAGAGCTTCAAATAATTCATCGAGGGTACCGAGTCCACCAGGTAATACTATAAATCCCTGCGCATATTTCATAAACATGACTTTACGTACAAAGAAATAATCGAAACTTACCAATTTATCGAAATCAATATACTGATTAGGGTGTTGTTCAAATGGCAATTTAATATTTAATCCTACAGATTTCCCCTT
>JBBQIF010000302.1:0-4125 GCA_038324665.1 Bacteroidia bacterium | reverse complement strand
GTATTCAGATTAAAGGTATGCTCAATGACAATTTTTCCATTCTCAAAAATATTGGTTGAATCGTTTAGTTTATTGCCTGAATATAAAAGCCTGCCGCTGGATAACGACCGAATGATAGTTGTGCCGCTACCCTGTGCATTTGGATAAAGGCTATCATAAATACTCATGTTCCATTTCACTTGACCGCATTTTCCTAAAGTATTTTTATAGGCATGTTGAGGAGCATGCCCAACTCTTATCTTATAGGTTTTGGTACTCAGGTCTTTGTTACAAACATGGTCATAAGCTGTTATAGTAAAGAAACTAGGTTCAACCCTTGCTCCGCTTATTTTTACCTGCCAACAAAAGATTGCTTGCTTTTCCCTAGCAGTGCTGTCGATTATCGAAAGGGTGGCATCCTTAATCCCATGATCCCATAAGAGTATAGTGGTATCTCCAGGCCCGGAACCAGAAGTTGCTCTATCAGTAGTTTTTATAGTAGCACAGAATTGATTGCCTTCACACACTATTGAATTGATTATAGTAGGAATATCCGGTGGAACATTTGACGATTTGTAAACTTCCACCAGCATTTCCCTGGTGACATATCCCAACCAATCATATTTACCATTTTTTATATTATATCGGTATTCGTTTATCCTGTATTTAATCGTGCCTAATTCACCGCAATTTGAGGGTGTAAAAATTGTCATACCTGTATTTACATCTAAATAAAACCCTCGTGGTGGCTTTGCATTCGGTAAAGGCTTGCAATTGGTAACACCAGACGGAAGGCAAAACGGAGTCATGGGAATCTGGTACGAAAACCCAGTTTTATAAGCGAGTGGGGTTTTATAATCCGATTGTAGCTCAGCCAACGAAAAGTTAATAGAATCGTTGTCCATTGTATCCAGTAGCCCGGGAGAATAGTTTAGAGGTAAATTACACGCAACCAGAAACTTAGGCTCCATACTAAATTGTGGCGAGCTGTTCTTAATAATATGTGTCAAACAGATATTCGTTACGGCATCTAGGTACAAATAACCTGGATCGTGGGTAGAAATCCCACTGCTCCTTCCATAATGCCGAATGGCAAAACTCACCAAACATATTTTTTTGTTAACAAATACATTAAATGGTGCTACGTTGAAATCAACGGTATCAACAAAGGTGTGTTTCTCGAAACCGGCATTGGAAATAGCGTTCTGCTTGTTGCATGGGTTTCCGCAAGTATCATTTATCTTACTAATGGCTACACGTTTAAATTTCATTGCAACAATCAAACTATCGGCATTTACACTACCATTGAGGGAGTTTAATGGCGATTTATCGCACTTTCGGTAAACAATAGCGGTGACCTTGTATTTTAGAGGAGATACAATTTCGTAATAGACCTCACCTCCTGCTATAACCTGAGCTGATAGTTGAGGACTTATTAAAATAATGAAAGCTGTTAATAGTAAAAGATTTATTTTCATTATCTTGGATATTGATAATCAAAAATAGGCTTTAATGATTCATTTACTTCCTTTTAACGGAATTTTGACAGTTAAATGACTTTTATTTTACTAAAATATTAAAAGGGTAAAAGTAAATCTATGAATAGGACATTTGTCAAAAATCAATCCCTTGACCGTCCTAGCAACCTAAGCAAAAGAAGGAACAAATTAATAAAATCCAGATAAAGGGTCAGAGCGCCCATGATGGCTTCCTTCCTGTCTTCATCAGTTCCCTCGTTGCCAATAATATTCATCGCCTTTATCTTTTGGGTATCATAAGCTATGAGGCCCACAAAGATGATAATGCCAATATAAGTAATGATCCAATACAACATTTCATTCTTGAAAAACATATTCACTAACGTTGCAATGACGAAACCAATCAACGCCATATAGAATAAATTGCCAATGCTAGTAAGGTCCTTTTTTGTAAAATAACCATAGATGCTCATCACCCCAAAAGTACCAGCTGTTATAATGAAGGTAGAACCAATAGATTCTGCCGTGTATAATAAGAATATAAACGACATGGTAACCCCATTCAGTGCTGAATAACCCAGAAAAACTAGGGTTGCAACCATAGCTGACATTTTACGGACGGCAACTGCCAAGTATCCTACCAGCAACAATTCCCCTATTATCAAGCCCCAGAAAACTAATTTATTGCCAAAAATGGCCTGCACCAATGCAGGGTTGGAAGCTACATACATCGCAACAAACCCTGTGATAAGCAAGGCAAAACTCATCCAACCATAAACCTTGGTCATGAAGCCGGCCTGTTCGCGTTTAATTTCTTCTTCTGTTAGTGAATATTGATTATTCATGTCCATTTAATAATCTTCAAAAATAATATATTATTTGAAAAATTGCGTAGCCAATCCGATGAAAAACAATTTAAGAAACATAAATATTAGGTTAGCGACGTTACACTTCATTATGCTTTAAAAAAGCATTTGCTCTATACTTGAAAGCGGGTTTACTGTGTGGCAATTGTTTTTCGAGTTCAAACACCACTTCATTCTTCAATTCCGGTAGTTTTTTAACCAGTTGTTGTAACACTGTAATTGAGAAGGCCTTTACAGCTATAGCTTCATCGGGGGAGCTTAAAAACCGGTAACAAATATCCGCTATCTCCCAATTGTACTTGTCAGGAATATCGGCCAACTGCCATACCCTTGTAATATTCCTTTTAATACCGTCGCTACTAGTTATTTTTACTAGCTTAATCAAATCTTTATAATATGGTCTCAGCAATGATAGTTTTTTTTCAAATGCCTTGCTCATGGCCCACGCAGCTAGAGAAGCTAAGTGCACATTCTTTTCATCCAGCATCAAAACGATTAATTCCTTAAAATCTTCAGGATTCTGTGCAGCCAATAACGCAACCTTTTCGATATTATTCTTTGAGCGCGACTCAAGTAGAAGTTGTTTCATTGTGCAAAAAAAAACCGGCATGATTTTATTTCAATCGTGCCGGAATATATAAGATATTCAAATTTATCGCATTACTATCAATTTAACCGTGCCTTTAACTTTAGTACCTGTAACAGTTACAATATAAGTTCCTACTGCCATATTACCAGTTGCTAGCATGATACTATTCTCACCTTTGTAGAAACTTGCCAAGTAAACATAATTAGTAGTTTTACCAACAATATCGGTAACAAAGAGTTCAATATTATCATCCTCTGCAAGGTTGAATAAAATATTCGCATAATCACTGCTAGGATTCGGATAAGCCTTTACAGCCAAAGCCTTAATATTTAATGGGGTTTTGCCATTCGTGCCATCATTAAGACTGGCAGTAACTTTTAACGCAATATTTGGATTGAAGTTAACAAGCAGAAAAGCAACAATTATAAACAATGACATAACCAATGTTAAGGCGATTTTTTTAACAATTTTATTTCCCATAATATAATTTACTTATACAAATATACAGAATTTATCGATAAACCTAACTTTATTTCTTGTAAAAGATTACACATGTTTTTCAGCGTGATAGGAGGACCTTACCATTGGTCCGCTTTCTACAATCTTGAATCCTTTTGCCTCCCCTGTTTCTTTGTAAAGTTTAAACTGCTGGGGTGTAATAAACTCTTTTACCTCCAAATGCATTTTAGTAGGCTGCAGATATTGGCCTAATGTCAAAACATCACAACCGTGTACTAGCAAATCGTCCATTGCCTTTAAAACTTCCTCCTCGGTCTCCCCTAGCCCCAACATGATACCACTCTTGGTTCTTCTGCCAAAATCGCTCGTTCTTTTAATTTGCTCTAGGCTTCTTTCATATTTTGCCTGAGGACGCACTATCCTGTATAGCCTTTCAACGGTTTCCATATTATGGCTTACTACCTCCGGCTTTTCTGCAATCACCATTTCGAGCAAATCCCAGTTCGCCTTAAAATCGGGTATTAGGGTTTCCATAGTAACTCCCGGGTTTAGGTTTTTAACCTCCCTAATTGTGGCTGCCCATACTCCTGCACCTTTATCCTTTAATTCATCTCGGTTAACTGATGTTATGACCGCATGCTTGAGTTTCATCAATTTAACTGCCTGGGCTACCCTGATAGGTTCATCAATATCATATTCTGTTGGTCGGCCTGTTGCTACCGCACAAAATGAACAACTTCTTGTACATATATTG
>JBBQIF010000301.1:0-4137 GCA_038324665.1 Bacteroidia bacterium | reverse complement strand
ACTACTTCCACGCCAGCTTCTACCATACGCCCTGCTTGATTTTGCGTTATCAGCCTGCTGGAAGCACCTGGGATAAATATTTCCATTGGCAAATCCCAAATTCTAGCATTAACCTCCTCGAAAGGAAGCATATCAGGATGGTATAATGCATTGCCTTTTCTATTCAGGAATAATTCTCTTATTTCTTCAAAAGTGAACCCATTTTCATTAATTAATCCCCCTTTTTTGTCGATGATACCATTGATTAAAACACCGTTTTTTGACAGATAAAATGCAGCGGCTGCAGCCACATTGCCCCATCCTTGTATAACGGCAAACTTTCCATTCATTTGTCCGCCCCAAAGTTCGTAATAGTGCCGCACAGCTTCAGCAACACCCCAGCCAGTAATCATATCTGCTATGGTATATTTTTTATCAATACTGGGTGTAAATCTTTCATCCTCTATTGGGAGTAATACCCCTTTCTGTAAACGGCTAATGCTTCTTAGTTTCTCCTCAGAAGAGTAATGCAAGTGACCGTTCACAATACCTTCTTGCGGATGCAATAAGCCATTGGCAGAAGTATAAGGAATTACTTCATGAATCTCATCTACATTCAAATCGCCACCTGTACCGTAATACTTTTTAAGAATAGGGTGAACCGCCTTGTACCAACGCTTCAAAACACCTGCTTTACGCGGATCAGCAGGGTCGAAATTAATGCCTGACTTAGCGCCTCCAATCGGTGGGCCACAAACTGAGAATTTTATTTCCATTGTTTTCGCAAGACTTTCAACCTCGCGTTTGTCAAGCCCTTTCCTCATGCGTGTACCACCCCCAGCAGCACCATTACGCAATGAGTTAATCACTATCCAACCTTCGGCCTCAGTTTCGCTGTCTTTCCATTCAAAAACAATTTCGGGTCTTTTATTCTCGAATTTTTCGAGTAATTTCTGCATGCTCATATTTGTAAAAGTGTGCAAAGTTATAGGAAAGTTAGCAGTTTTTTAGTTGGCAGTTGGCAATGGAACCTCAAGGCCGTTAGAGAGCAGTAAGCAGTAGAGTGCAGTAGGCAGTATATAGGAGTAAGCAGCCTTCGATAAACTCAGTCTGACAACGAGAAGGCAATTAGTGGGCGGGCAATGACTGCATACTGCTTTCTGCATACTGCTTTCTGCATACTGCCTTCTAAATATTATTTTCCCCTACATCCTCTCCGGGCATTCAATCCCTAAAAGGTTCAAAGAAACTTGGATAGCTTCAGCCGTTTTTTGGGCTAATTGCAAGCGAAATTTACGTACTTCGGTTTCAGGTTCTTTTAAAAAAGAGACATCGTTGTAAACGCGGTTAAACGCTCTTGCTAAATGCAATACATAAGTGCCCATCGCTGCCGGGTTATAATTACTTGCCGCTTCAAGTAGGGATTTTTCAAATAAAGTTAAAGCCTTGATGAGGTCGATTTCGCTTTCTCTGGCCGATGCTATGGTGTAGGCATCTCTTAGTTCCAAAGGTGCTGCTGCACGCATCATGCTGCGAATACGTGCATAGGTGTATTGTACAAATGGACCGGTATCACCCTGAAAATCTATAGATTCCTGCGGATTGAACAACATGCGTTTCTGAGGGTCAACACGCAACATAAAAAATTTAAGTGCGCCCATACCCAGCGTATTATAGAGTGCGTTTTTTTCTTCTTCTACCATGCCTTCGGTTTTTCCCATTTCCTCAGTTTTTTCTTTGGCTGTTTGTATCATTTCTGCCATCAGGTCATCGGCATCTACTAACGTTCCATCGCGACTTTTCATCTTGCCACTTGGTAAATCCACCATGCCATAACTTAAGTGGTAGCAGCCATCAGCCCACGCTCTGCCTAGCTTTTTAAGGATTAAAAACAAGACCTTAAAATGATAATCCTGTTCATTGCCCACCACATAAATACTTTTATCACTGTGGAACTGCTCATATTTCAATTGTGCAGTGCCAATATCCTGGGTGATATACACCGAAGTTCCATCTGCCCTAAGCACTATTTTTTCATCAAGGCCATCTGCAGTTAGATCTATCCACACACTGCCATCCGGTTTTTTGAAGAATACCTTTTTTTCAAGACCTTCTTGCACAATATCTTTGCCCAACAAATAAGTGTCGCTTTCGTAATAATATTGGTCGAAGTTAACTCCAAGTTGTGTGTATGTTTTTTCAAAACCGGCATACACCCAATTGTTCATGGTTTCCCAAAGTTGAATAGTGGCTTTGTCCCCGGCCTCCCATTTTAGGAGCATTTCTTGTGCTTGTTGAATTAACGGAGCTTCCTTTTCAGCCTTTTCTTTTGTTATACCCTTTGCTTCCAGTTCGGCAATTTCTTTTTTGTAATGTTTGTCGAATTCTACATAGTATTTACCCACCAGATGGTCGCCTTTCATGCCGCTTGATTCAGGTGTTTCTCCATTGCCAAATAACTGCCAGGCTAGCATGCTTTTGCAGATATGGATACCACGGTCGTTAATCAGGTTGGCTTTCTTCACTTCATAACCCGAATATTGCAATACCTGCGCCACGCTATACCCTAAAAGATTGTTCCTGATATGACCTAAATGCAATGGTTTGTTGGTGTTGGGCGATGAATATTCCACCAATACTTTTCCTGTGTTTTTCGCTTTTATTTCTGTTGAAAAAGTTGATAGTTGCCCCAGCCAGTAGGTCTCAGATAATTCAATGTTAAGGAAACCTTTTACAACATTAAAGTTATTGATCTCGGCAATATTTTCCTTTAAGTATGTGCCAATCTCAGTAGCAGTTTGCTCAGGATTTTTTTTAGAGACTTTTAAAAAAGGAAAAACCACAAAGGTAAAATCCCCTTTAAAATCTGTGTTGGTGGCCTCCAGTTTAATAGTATCCAACTCCACCTCCGTTTCAAAACACCATAGGAATGCCTTTTGTATTCCCGATTTAATAAGCGACTCCATTTGCATGGGGCAAAGATATTTACTTAGGATGAAAAAATGGTATTCAGTTTTACCAGCCTCTTTCTACCCTAAATAATTACAAAAATGTAAATTTTTAGTTGCATTACTTTAGTTTTGTAAAGCGTTGACAGACTTTAACCTAATTTTCACTTTAGTAAAATCATTATGAAGAAACTTATTACAATTGTCCTCTTTGTTTTTCCACTTATAGCCCTTGGGCAAATTTTTAACCCAAGCGATGCTACCATTTGCAAAGGTGGAAATACAACTTTTAAATCAGGATCTATTTATCCATCGCCCGCTTACCAATGGCAGATTAGGCATAAAAATGTGTGGTACGACTTAACAAATGTATCTCCTTTCTCAGGAGTTACAACAGCTACATTGACTTTAACCAGTGTATCCGATACATTTAATTCTGATTCCTTTAAATGTAAGGTTTACTTCAATATGAGCCTGGTGGGCATAAGCAAAGCAGCCAAGTTAATAGTAAATGGGGCTTCAATTTTACCCAACTCCGTTTCAGCATCTGTTAATCCTGTAAGTTGTCCCGGAGGGTCCACACAATTAACAATTGCGGGTGGCACTTTAAGTCAGGGTTCAGCATGGAAATGGTACAAGGGAGCTTGCGGTAATAACCCTATCGGTATTAATGTTAACCCCGACTCAACTACTACTTATTTTGTTAGAGCAGAAGGCACTTGTGGAGACACGACAGCCTGCCTTAATGTTAAGGTTGTAGTTACCAATAAAAATTCAGTTGCTGCCAAATCAATCAGTGCAACTAAAGATACCTTATGTGTCGGTGAAGCCACCACACTAACTGTTGTTGGGGGGAGTTTAGGTTCTGGTGCACAATGGAAATGGTATTCGGGCGGTACCTGCGCGGTATTGATTGATAGTGGTATTACTTCCTTAGTTGTTTCTCCTATTTCTACTTCGGCTTATTCGGTTAATGCAGTTGGCAAATGTGGAACTACTAGTTGCAAAAGTGTATTCCTTGTTGTGAATCCCCTTCCTGTTGTATTTGCAGGAAAAGATACTTCCCTTTGCCTTAATACGTCGATAAAATTGAACCCAACAGTAAGTGGAAACAATACTTATGCTTGGACACCGTCATTAGGTTTGAGTGATTCAACTATTTTAAAACCTGATACACATCCGGTAAAAACAACAGCCTACATTTTAACTG
>JBBQIF010000300.1:0-4174 GCA_038324665.1 Bacteroidia bacterium | reverse complement strand
AGGTATGAAAGCCAGAGCCTTATTCTTAGAAGCTAACCTGATGATGAAAACTCAGGATGAAATGGTAGTCGCATTTGCAAAGCTTGACAGTTCTTTGAAACTGGAGCCAAACAAAGCTTATGTTTACTATTCGAAAGCGCGAATTTATGAAAGATTTAATGTCCATTTTAAACAGGCAGAGGAGAATTATTTAAAGGCCATTGAACTTGCCCCAAAATGGATTTCCCCCATAATCGATTTGGGAAATATGTATTTCAATGCTGAAAAATATGACCTTGGCACTGAATATTTCAATAAGGCAATGGCAATTCAACCTGGACCACATATGTATACCCAATTAGGCCATACCTATCATTATATGACTAACAAGGAGAACCATGAAGATTTGGCGCTTATCTATTACAACAAAGCCCTTGAAATTGACAGCACACATATTGATGCAATGCTTGGTATAGCAGTGGTTTACCTCAACCAGGACTTAGTTGAAAAATCTGTCGAATATTACTTGAAAGCCATGGCCCAGGATTCGACCTATTTCCAAACCTATTATTATTTTGGTGACCTGTTCTATGCTGCCCAGATGTATGATAAAGCGATTAGTGCATATAAAAAGGCAATTCGATACAAGCCAGATTATATCAAGGCACATTGGATGCTGGCTAATATATATGACTGGAAGATGGATGATGAAAAAGTATTGGCTGTAGATGAATATAATGAATGTTTAAAACTGGATTATTACTATACAAAGGCGTATACGGCCATTGGCAATATATACATTGGGACAGGGCAATATTATGATGCCATCAACTTTCTGAAATACCCATTAACCTATGATCCAGACTATGATCCAGTCAATTTAGCAAGAGCCTATATTAACAGAGCACCACAGGGCATATCAAATCTGGATTATGACTCAGCCAAACTATGGCTGGATACTTCAGATCACTATTTTCCTAATCAATATTATACCCAATACCTCTATGGTTATCTGGCCAATAAGTTGGAACAGCCTGAAAAAAGTATTGAATACTGTAAAGCTTCCATTCTATTGAACGATAATTATTACTATTCCTGGTTGACCTTGGGGAATAATTATTTTCATTTAAAGAATGACCTCGATTCCGCCATATATTGCTACAAAACCGGATTAATGAAATTTCCGGAAAACACGGATTGCTATCAATCCTTGTGGGAAATATTCAACAATGATAAAAAGGATTATACAAATGCCATTTTCATTGCCGACTCAGCGATAGTGCATACAGCCGACAAACAACATTTCTATTACTTAAAGACAATTTCATTAAACGAAAACAAGATGTACAATGAGGCTCTAATAGCTATTGACTCAGCCATCAGTTTAAATCCAGAACAAAGTGTTTATTATTACTATAAAGCAATTGTATTATCCTCTCTTAACCAACCTGAAAAGACGATTGAAATGCTTAAAATTTCCATGAAAAAAGGATTAGTCTATAACCGAGAAGATTTTTATGGTGGCACATTTAAAACACTGGAAGAAGATAAAAAATTTGTGAAATTCACAACCAAATACCTTAAGAAGAATAATAATGACCCCGCGAAATAATCTTTATGTGTGGCCGAATAAAAATATTAAAAAAACAACCTAACAATTAATCAATATGACAAAATTAAAATTCATCATCCTTGCAGGATTGGCAATGTTCAACATTCACCAAAGCTGTGCACAGTATGGCACAGGCAATGTGTTTAATCCCAATCTTAAAATGGCCAAAGCTGAGAAACCCTCAGGCCTTGGTTTTTCTGCAGACATGCCTGCCTCCTACTCCCTAAAAATGTATACGCCCTATGTTAAAAGCCAGGGAATATACGGCTCATGTGCTGGATGGGCGGTTTCTTATGAAGCCTTATCCATTCAATCTGCAATTGCTAATAACATGACAGACCGAAACCACATTACGGCCAAAGCTTTCTGTCCCTATTATTCATACAACAAACAGAATCCAGGCGATTTTGGTTGTAGTAGAGGGGCTGATCCTGGTGATCTAATGCTTACTTTATTAAGCGAAGGTGGTAAAAAATTCTATTTGCCTTTACTGGGTTGCGGCTCTAATGTAACAGATGAATTTTCCTATGCCGCCATGTATTATAAAATAAAAGACGCCAGAAAATTGGCTGTATGGCCAACCGAGGTAACTTATGACCCAAATGATGTTGCTGGAACATGGAAAAAATTTTTTGCGGCTCCTCACCTTTTAGATATTAATTATGTCAAATCCTTAATTTCAAGTAATTACCCAGTGGTGATAAGCATGGCCCTTCCCAACTCTTTTACAAATTGTAACGGTGTTTGGGAACCTACTGCTGAAGAAAAAGCCGACCCAGCTGTAGCCATCAGCGATAATAATGGCGGTCACCGTTTTCATGCCATGACTATTGTAGGTTATGATGACAAAAAGAATGGCGGCTCATTTGAAGTGATGAATTCTTGGTCGGAAGCATGGGGGAACAACGGTTATTTTTGGGTGAAATATGACGACCTTAAAATGTATGTCTATGGTGCTTACTATATGAAATTATTTCCTTCGGCAGAAGATGTAGCCACCAAAACAGGTGCTGTTTGGGGAGATTGCCTGAATGGATACGGATTTTATCGTTTTGACAACGGACAAACCTATGAAGGTCAATTCAAAGATGGATATTACAATGGATATGGTGTTTACACATGGCCGAATGGACAGGCGCATGCCGGTCAATGGAAAGTGGGCAAAAGAGATGGGGAAGCTACCTGCTATTACCAAGGCGGCACTTTCGGTCAGGCTATTTTTGCAAATGATGCTTTTGTAAGCGGTTATAATGAATTATTTGGAACCACTGGGGAATCCTACAAAGGTTACCTCAAAAACGGGAAATTTGAAGGTTACGGCGAATATCGTTTCCCAACAGGTGAAAGATACTTAGGCATGTGGTCAGGCGGAGTACTTAGTGGATTAGTAAAGCATTTTGGCGCTGACGGCTCAACATTCATTGGCTATTATTCTGATGGTAAACGAAATGGCAAAGGTTTGGATGTTACTGCCGATGGAAAGCTTACAGCTGGAGAGTGGCTTTATGGCATATACCAAAGCGGCAAGAAATTTGGATTTGCCGGTGGAAAGGCATTGGCTGCAAAGGCAGAAATGAGTTCCGACCTCTACCTGGCAGCAGATTGTGTTTCGGGCAATTGCCTAACAGGCGAAGGTAAAAGGGTAACTGGTGGCGGCACAACCTATACCGGTACTTTTGTTGATGGACTTGAAGATGGAAAAGGAGAAAAAGTATATACGAATGGCACTTATAATGGTTCATGGAGACAAGGAGAAACCCAAGGTATAGGTGAGTTTAAATTCACTAATGGGGTAACTTATATCTCCGAATTCAAAAAAGGCCAGGTTGACGGTTATATCCTTAAGTTTGATGGCTCCGGAAATATGGCAGTGGAATTGTATAATTCGGGCGAACTTGTAAAAGGTTTCACAGAAATTTCAACTGCTCCTCCAGCAGGCACTACTAAAAACAAACCCGCTGCTTTTGCTGCAATTCCTACTACTGTTAGTTCTGTGAAATAAGCTTGATGAAATGACCAGCCGCTTATTGCTTCTTATCGTCCTGATTCCTCTTTGCAAGCAAGTAAATGCTTCAACGGCAGATGCGCGTAACGTTTTCAATAAACTAATACTGGCAATTGGCAATAACAGTGTGGCTAAACCAACACTGAGTATAGAAAATGATGAATCGCTTATTGCTACCACATTCTCTAGTGGAGAAGTGAAGATAGGCAAACAATTTGTTCGCTTTTGCTCCCGTTTTGGAGCCGATTCAGTCAATGCTATCGCTTGCGTTCTATCACACGAGCTGGTGCATTATTACCAGAAGCACTTTTGGGCACAGAGTTTTGGAAGCGCTTATGCCGATTCTGATTGGGGTAAAAAGATAGCAACTGATGAAAACAGTGAAAAATACCTGGAATTATATGAAACACAGGCTGATCAGTTAGGTTTTTACTACGCTTTTAGTGCAGGTTTTAGGACATGGAAAATAGGGCAAAAAGTATTAGACAGTGTTTACCATTGGTATCATCTGAAGGATAGTCTTTCTGGCTATCCTTCTCTTTCTCAAAGAAAAGAAATGGTGGCCGTTTCTGCCTCGA
>JBBQIF010000299.1:0-4188 GCA_038324665.1 Bacteroidia bacterium | reverse complement strand
ATTCATTCATTGCATCTTTTTTAAGCAAGGTTTGCATTAACCTGTGAAATGAAATGGCAGAAATATCAAAGGTTTTATGCATGAAATCATAATTAAGATCGGTGTAAGGATTTTTCTTTCTTACGTTTAGGCTCATGCCTATGCTGTGCAAAACAAAATCAAGTTTGCCATATTTTGCAACTGCTTGGTCAATCAAATTATTCATGTCCTCATCTAGGCTCACATCGCAGCCTATTACTTCTGAATTGGTTTTAGCTGCCAATTCGTTGATGGTTCCCATCCTAAGCGCAATAGGGGCATTGGACAAAATAAACTCTGCACCTTCTGCATGCGCCAATTCTGCAACCTTCCAAGCAATGGACTTATTATCCAGGGCACCAAATATAATTCCCTTCTTTCCTTTTAATATCATAATTTAATTATTGTTTAAGATGCAATTTTAGGTAAATAAATTGAATAATAGTAAACAAATAAGGTCGAGCATAGCCCGACCTTATCGTTAGAATCTGTGTCGAAAAAAAGTTTATACTATTATTAATAATTAATCTTAATTTTTCTCCTACTTTTTGTTTGGGCAAAAAGTAGGCAAAAAGCCCACCACGAAAGAGAAATTTCCATTTTTCTTCTCACGCAGGCTCACCCTTCATCCCTGAAAAATCGAAATTTCACACCTTGCGTGGACTCAACCCGCAGATCAGCTTTCAAAACTAATTCGATCTTGAGATATTAAAATTTCATCCTTTATCAAAATCTTAAAAGCCCCTGTTCATGGATGACAATTTAGATGTTTTATCATGAAACTACGATGGTCAAACATTGTAATTATATTATCGCAAGACGCAAATGCCGCGTCGTATCCTAACTTTTGAATTTAGAAAAGTAAGCAACTTTAGCCAAGGCGTTCCCTCGAGTTTGCATACAAACAGCGTTGAAAATGTTCTTATGAACTTAGATACTCATAAAACTGATAAGGTCGAGTTAGACCAGATAAACCATTATATTTAGACTAAAAATTACTCTACCACAAGCTTCTGAGCAGATTGCCCTTCAGCAGTATTTACTTTTACAAGGTAAATTCCTTTTGCCCAGTTACCAGTATTAATTTCATGTTTTGAGCCAACTGTTATTTCATTGTAAATAACTTGGCCGGTCATATTCATTACTTCTATTGAAGTAATATTTTCAGATTCAATATATACCAGTCCTGTTGCAGGATTCGGATATAATTTAAAGCTATTAGCTGCAACGCTATTAATACCAGTATTCGTTCCACTAACACCGTTTGCCGTGCCCATAGCCCCTATACCCGTATTGTAATAGGAGGCGGTATTAGAAATCTCCAATTTTACAGGTTTTACGAGGTAGAAATTACTCCCCGCATAAGGATCGGTATCAGTATAAATTAATCCTGTAACTGCTTGTGGAGTGATTCTGAAATAAAAACCATCTATTGAAGTTGCCCTGTAAACATGGTAACCCAAAATACCTGCTTCACTAGAAGCCTGCCAGTCAAGTTTAACATCTGTATTTGAGTTAACATTGGTTACCACCAGATTTTTCGGCATATCATAATACTTCATGCGAAGTGTAGGATCACCTAATAAAGTCATGCTGATTCTCCTATCCAGGTATGAACCCCAATAAGTTCCAATAAAACCACTCACAAAAGAGAGGTCTGTCGTATTATTCTGGGACAATAAGGCTGAATACCCTATTGGAAGTCCTAGCGCCATGTGTTGAAAATACCAATGTGGCCTTGCTGCCCAACAGGTAGTAAGCGTAAAGCCTTTACCCGCAATACAACTCCTTAAGAAATTATCTGAATTATCCCAGTCGCCAAAATAACTACCAAACTGTACATTAAAAACAGATAAAATGCTGTCTTTATATTGGCTCGAATTATAGGAAGGGGCACATGTGGTATAAGAACCAGCTCCTATCATATCAGAGAAAATATAACTGTTTGCTTTTGTACTGTCCATATAATTACCGCTTGCCACAATATTAGAGGCACCCACCAATGCAGAAGCATTATTCCAGCCGCTTCTCATCGGCATTTCACTACCAAGCAGACCGAAATTATCAGAAATAAATGCTTTATCTCTGGCCTTTACAATACCTGCCTTATACTGGTGTAATTTTCTTAAATACTGCTTAATCAATTGAATCTCAGTAAGACCTTGAGCCGGCAAATTGCGCATATCCACCCTGCCAATCTGTATGTCGATATCACTTGGTATAACATGCTGGTCGAATTTCCCATCACCAGGGCTATTCTGGTTGGCCACTCTTCCTACGCCTGTTACCATGGTATAATCATCGGTCCATTCGCCATCTATATCTGCATAATAGGAATCAGTAGGCCAGGCACCACCATGCTCAGTATGCGCATCCGGATTTAAGTTTCCAGAACCATCCGTTATTTGTAGCCCTGAATAAGGCACTGTTATTTTACCCATTAACAAGCAAAACCTATTCGTAGCAGGGCTCTTATCATACCACGCCTTAATCTTCGCCTTAATAGCAGGAGCCTTTGCAGTAGGCGACACCAATATCATTTCTACTATGTACCCATCTGCAATATAATCATTCATCCACTGCGACTTTTCTCCTGCAGATAGTCCATTGGATGTAGTTGAATCTACTACCAAAAGTATGCTGTTCCTGAAATCAACCAAAGGCAACTGGATGCCGGCACTCACATAACCCATCTGGAAAACATTGTTTCCTCTCAATTTCATGATGCGGTAATCATAAGACACCCCTACCACGGCAGAAAAATCTGTATAGGTTGATACCGTAACATTTGCCATAGGACTTCCCCAATTAGTTGAGTTTAATTCCTTCCTATGAATCTGATAAGATTTAGCCCCTTGTATCATCCAATTAAGTTGAATACTATGGTTAGTAGGATTTACTGTTGCTGAAACTAGGAATGAAGAATCCCGTATATTCTGTGCTTTCAGCATTGACAGCGACATGAGTATTATGCCGGTGAGGAGTAATTTAAAATTTAATAAATTATCCGTTTTCAAGTTGTAGTTTGTGTTCATTATGTATAGTGTTTATTTATTACTCTTTGATTAAATTACTGTAGTATAAATGGTCGTTCCCCAAAACCACAATTGTATAAATACCGGTGCTCAACAATTTGCAATCTATCGTGAGATTTTTCGAAACTAGTTGAGATGAAACCATTTGCCCCAAGGCATTAAAAATGCGGCAGGTGCTGTTCTCAAAATCCGGATCTGTAAAATAGATCAATTCAGTTACCGGATTAGGATAAAAAAAGGAAGGTTTTGTTTCAATATTTTTTAAAGCCGAATTGTCTGAAATAGTAATCATATTCACCGCTGTGGAATCTTTAACTCCTGCAAAATTACTAGCTTTCAAATTTACATTGTAAGTGCCGGGGGAATTAAATACAATGAAAGGATTAGTTGATGTAGCGGAAGTAGATTTCACAAATTGCACACCTGTAGAAGGCAAAATGCTCCATAAGTAAGTGGTGCCAAATGCTGGAGTTGTATTGTTAATCAGTTTGAAAGTATCAGTCTTTATTTTGCCAATGGATTTACTGACAGAGAACTTTACTTTTGGTCCCAAAGGGTTTGGAGAAGCTGCCCTGAAATTATCACGGTACCTGATGGTGGTTGGCGTAAAAGTGCCACCTACCTCAGTACCTGAAACTTCAAGCACAGGAATTTTTTCTGTATTACTCAACCATTTGTATTCCACCCTGTTAGCGGGAAATCCCAAATTGATGGAGACAGTAGGCACAATCAAGCTGTCAACCTCGAAAATCATCGATTTCACCTTGATGCAACTTATGTTATTGCCATAGGGTGTAGTAATAGTCCCCCATCCTTCCACCTTGTTTATCCTATATCCCTTTTGCTTGTAATAACCAAGATTGAGAATGATATTGCCAAGGGCGGTTTTTACCATAAATGTCGTAGAGTCTTTGTCATTATAATTCAACGGAAAAGTATAAATCTCATCCTTATCACTATATACGCCACCAGCCGGAATTGGTAAAGCTGAAAGTGTAAAACCAGTGCCAACTGCTAGCCAACCTGCAGGAGTGGTGGTTTTTTTCTGGTAAAAATTATAGATGTTCTTAACGCCCGCTTGTCCTTGCCCTACACTATCCGCTACCTTAATACCGATGGATTGTGGAGGCATTCC
>JBBQIF010000298.1:0-4212 GCA_038324665.1 Bacteroidia bacterium | reverse complement strand
GTTGGTGCAGGTGCATACATCTGCGGTGAAGAAACTGCCTTGTTAGAAAGTCTTGAAGGCAAACGCGGCAATCCGAGGATAAAACCTCCTTTCCCTGCTGTTGCAGGTTTATACGGATGTCCAACTGTTGTAAATAATGTTGAAACCATTATGGCTGTTGTACCAATCATAGAATTGGGTGGTGATGAATATGCTAAAATAGGTATTGGAAAAAGTACAGGTACTAAACTTATTTCTGCATCTGGGCATATTAACAAACCGGGCGTTTATGAAATTGAATTGGGGATTCCTGTTGAGGAATTTATTTATTCAGAGGAATATTGCGGAGGTATCAAAGGTGGCAGAAAATTAAAAGCAGTAGTTGCTGGAGGTTCTTCAGTACCTGTTTTACCAGCAGATTTAATATTAAAAACAGCGAATGGCGAACCACGCTTGATGAGTTATGAAAGTCTTGGGGATGGGGGTTTTTTAACAGGTACTATGATGGGATCAGGCGGTTTTATAGTGATGGATGAAGATACAAGCATCGTTAAAAACCTCTATACCTTTGCTCGTTTCTATCACCATGAAAGTTGCGGGCAATGCAGCCCTTGTAGAGAAGGAACCGGTTGGATGGAAAGGATCTTGCATAAAATTCTTGATGGGCATGGCACTTTGAAAGACATTGATTTGCTATGGGATATCCAGAGCAAGATTGAAGGTAAAACCATTTGCCCACTTGGAGAGGCCGCAGCATGGCCTGTAGCTTCAGCAATACGCCATTTCAGGAGTGAATTTGAAGAATATGTAAAAAATCCCGAAAGCATCAAAGACATTAAACATTATTACAGGTTGCAGAACTAAATAAAAAGAAAATTAACATGCCACTAGTTACAATAGACGATATACCTATAGAAGTGCCAGAAGGTACCACTATTTTGCAGGCAGCAAGGATGATTGGTGGCGATATTGTGCCACCTGCAATGTGCTATTACACCAATCTTAAAACCAGTGGCGGATATTGCCGTACCTGCATGGTAAAGGTGGAACAGGGCTCTGCAAAAGACCCTCGTCCAATACCTAAGCCGGTAGTGAGTTGCAGAACCACGGTAATGGATGGCATGGTTGTTCGCAATATCACTTCATCAGAAAATCTTGAAGCACGTGCAGGTGTGGTTGAATTCCTTTTGCTAAACCATCCGCTTGATTGTCCTATTTGTGATCAGGCAGGTGAATGTGATTTACAAGATCTTGGATATGGTCATGGTAAAGAAGAAACCCGCAATGATTTTCCAAGACGGGAATTTGAACCGATCGATATAGGGGATAAAATTAAATTGCACATGAACCGTTGCATACTTTGTTACCGTTGTGTGAAAGTAGCCGACCAGATAACAGATGGCAGATGTCATGGTGTGATTAACAGAGGTGAGGTTTCTGAAATTTCAACTTATATCGAACAAGCAATTGACAATGATTTTTCAGGAAATGTTATTGATGTATGCCCAGTGGGTGCATTAACGGATAGGACTTTCCGGTTCAAGAGCCGCGTGTGGTACACGAAACCAATAGATGCCCACAGGAATTGCACAAAATGCTGTGGCAAAGTTAGATTATGGAACCAAGGCGAAGAAGTTTTAAGAGTAACTGCTCGCAAAGACCAGTGGGCAGAGGTGGAAAATAACGAAGATGGAACTGCTGCATGGATTTGTAATGAATGCCGTTTTGATAAAAAGAATATGAGTGACTGGACCATCGAAGGCCCTAGTAAAATTAGCAGGCATTCTGTTATTTCTGCCAATCATTATGAAAACTCTTTAAGAGATATTAAGGCAGATACACTAAGAATGATGGGAGGTAAACCACATGGGGAGAAAGTAGAATTAGGAACAGGCGCGTTAGACCCAAATAACAATAAATAAAAAAACAACGCTATAAAAACAAATGGAACCATTAATTATAAAAGCCATTATCGTTGTTGTATTATTTGCAATTACATTGGTGGTAGCCTTATATGCAACATTTGCAGAAAGAAAAGTTTCGGCGGTGATGCAGGATAGGATTGGGCCGAACAGGGCCGGTCCATTCGGGCTTTTACAACCCTTGGCGGATGGTGTTAAAATGTTCATGAAGGAAGAACTGATTCCTTCCGTATCCAACAAATGGCTCTTTATTATAGGCCCTTGTATTGCTTTATTAACCTCACTGATGACAGGCGCAGTAGTGCCTTGGGGAGGCTCTATAACCATTGGGGAAACAACTTTCGATTTACAAGTTGCAGATTTGAATATCGGTATTTTGTATTTATTTGGCGTTGTTTCAATGGGTGTTTATGGCATCATGATTGGTGGTTGGGCTTCCAACAATAAATTCTCATTGATAGGAGCTATCCGCGCCTCTTCACAAATGATAAGTTATGAGATTGCAATGGGGCTCGCCATTATTGCACTGGTAATGACGACAGGCACTTTGAGTTTGAAAGAAATTGTCGTACAACAGGATGCAGGTATTGCTAATATTATTATACAACCTTTAGGGTTCCTTATATTTATTATCTGCGCTTTTGCAGAAACCAATCGCGCACCTTTCGACTTACCTGAGTGTGAAACAGAACTAATTGGTGGTTACCATACGGAGTATTCCGCCATGAAATTGGGCTTTTATTTGTTTGCCGAATATATCAATATGTTTATTTCCTCAGCAATTATTGTATGCTTTTATTTTGGTGGTTATAATTTTCCGTTCCAGCATGAGATTCAGAATTGGTTGGGGTTTTCAGATAATTGGCTCACGATAATTCAGACAGGTGTGATGTTCGGCAAAGTATTCTTCTTCATATTCTTTTTTATGTGGGTAAGGTGGACGATACCTAGATTCCGCTATGATCAATTGATGACTTTGGGATGGAAAGTATTGCTGCCGCTGGCACTAGCTAATATATTTATTACAGGATTGGTTATGTGGGGGATGGGGAAGATATAAAGTTGGCAAAGGGAAAGTTGGCAGTTGGCAATGAGGAGAGTTGGCAGTTGGCAAGAGGGGAAATGGGGAAGTTGGCAATGAGGAGAGTTGGCAGTTGGCAAGAGGGGAAATGGGAGAGTTGGCAGTTGGCAATGAGGACAAGTTGGCAAATAGGAAACAAATGAAAAAAGGAAAAATAAAATATTAACGGATGAAAAGTTTGAAAATAAAATATTACTCGCTTGAAAACGAAACAATTGCCAACTGCAAATTGCCAATTGCCAACTTGGATGTTTTATTAAGTTTTAACAGAAAAAATTACTCACCTAACAACGAAACAATTGCCAACTGTAAATTGCCAATTGCCAACTAAAATAAAGATGCTAACGAACAAAAGTAAACAAGTAGTAAAAAGAGAAATGACCTTAATGGAAAGGGCTTATTTACCAGCCATTTTCAGTGGTATGATCATTACCTTTAAACATATTTTCATGAAAAAGGCAACAGTGCGTTATCCTGAAGAAAAAAGGGAATTCGCACCTGTTTATCGTGGTCAACATGTTCTAAAAATAGATGAAGCCGGAGCTGAACGCTGCACTGCTTGCGGATTATGCGCTGTGGCTTGCCCTGCTGAAGCGATTACAATGGTAGCCGAAGAAAGAAAAAAAGGGGAAGAGCATTTGTACCGCGAAGAGAAATATGCATCGGTATATGAAATCAATATGCTGCGCTGCATCTTCTGTGGTTTGTGCGAAGAGGCCTGCCCTAAAGAAGCTATTTTTTTGACAGACAGAATCGTTCCAAGTACATTTGAACGCGATGAGTTTATTTACGGCAAAGACAAACTAGTTGAAACAAAAGAAAATCCTGTGGATATTACAAAACGTTTAACACCTGCAGTGATTGAATTTAAAAAAGACAAAAAGCATAAACACAACCGAACATTTTTAGATAAATTAATTAACAAGAGTTCAAATCATTAAGACAAATTAAAAGTGAAAATATTAGTTACAAATAAGGTCAACAATCACCGTAATTCGCACCAGATTTCATGAATTTAACCCAATATATATTTTGGTTCCTTTCCTTTCTCGCCCTTTTAAGTGCGCTCTATGTGGTATTTGCAAACAATCCGGTTCATAGCGTGTTGTCATTGATCATCACTTTTTTTGCCATAGCAGGTCATTACCTTTTACTAAGTGCTCAATTTCTTGCTGCTGTGCATATTATAGTGTATGCAGGTGCTATCATGGTGTTGTTTTTGTATGTCAT
>JBBQIF010000297.1:0-4258 GCA_038324665.1 Bacteroidia bacterium | reverse complement strand
ATGAAAAGCACTTCATCAATTTTGTTTTTAACCCTTTCGCTCAGGGGTTCAAAAAAATCATCAAAGTAGTCTTTATAAAAAATGATTCCTCTAATTACATCCACTTAGCAAAGTTAACCAATAATGGAACATTTACAAAATAAAAGTCAACTAGTAATCTAAGAGCTTAATATACGGGCACATTTAATAAGATTAACTCATTAATTCACTTTGAAATATATAGTTTACTTTTTTACAAGGTTTCATCTTTATTTGAAAATATGTGATTCAATTAATTCCCAATTCATTGCAATTGGCATTTTGTTTGCGTCAATGCTTTGAAGTTCTATCTTTATTAAACCAAATCCTTTGGCCCAATAATACATACTATTGCTAAAATCATAAATATATATATTAGGGTAGGGATATGCCCCATCAAAATAGACTGAAAAGGAAACAATATCATAATAGGTTTTACCACCTACAATCAATGAATCTTTTCTGTCATCGAACGTTGTTTCATAAACACCATTGCCTCTTTTACTTTTATCAAAAGGGTAAAAAAATCCACTTCCGGTAGTTGAAGGGGTAGTGGTATGCATTAAATGATAGCCGCCAATTCTTTGGCATTCCCATGACCATGTTGCAGAAAAGGTCGAAGCATCAGCATTCATAGATGATCCGGGTGAGGAGTAATAAGCATTATCTCGCTTACTTAGAATGCCAAATCCCATTGCTTCATAATCAAAAAAACGGATTTTTGATTCAGCATGTACAGTATCCATTGCGCAAGATGTTAATATCATAGTATCCAGTTCGTTGGTATAGGAGTTTTTATAAACCCACCAAGTACCAGGTTTAAATAATAAATAATCCTTGGCTTCGCCTAAACTAAAGAAACCTAAATTCTCTGCAGGTGGATCTGCTTTTTTGCGGCATGTTGATAATAATACTATAAGCAGTATTGTAAATATTGATATTCTATGTTTATTTAGTAAGCTCATTTTAATTTATTCATAATCATTTTTTAATAAGTGATTTAGTTAACTCCCAATCCATGTTCAATTTATCGTTGTTTTTATCAAAACCCAGCATTTCAATTTTCACTAATCCATAATTTTTAGCCCAATAATAAATATTATTAATAGCTATTACCCCAAAAAAGATATTGGGATATGGGAATGCATCGTCTCCTGTAACAGAAAATACTGCAATATCATAATACGTCTTTCCCAGCACTATCAGGGAATCTTTCCTTTCTGAAAAAGTGGTTTCATAAACCCCATTACCTCTTTTACTTTTATCAAAAGGATAATAAAATTGGGTTGAAATACCAGACCCGGAAAAATGACTAGAATAATAGCCTCCTAATCTGGTGCATTCAATTCCCCATCCTGCATTAAAGTGTGTAACCTCTGGATTCCAGTCCCGCCCCGCTGTATTATATGTTGCATTATCCCTATGGCTTTTTATAGAGAACGCTATATTTTCGTAATCGAAATATCGTATAGTTGATTCTGCATGAGAAGTGTCCAAAAAACAGTATGTTAATACCATACTATCTGATTCATTTGTATAGGTATTTTTATATACCCACCATGTGCCGGGTTTAAATAACAGGTAATCCTTGGCTTCGCCTAAACTAAAGAAACCTAAATTTTCTGGCGGCGAAGGTGGCGACTCTTTTTTGCGGCATGTTGATAATATCACAATTAGGAGAAGAGGAAGTACCGATATGCCATATTTAATTGGGGAGCTCATATTATTTACTATATATTACAATTTTATCAGTTACATCCCCTAAATTGAATGATTTAATAAGGTCATAGTCCATTCATTTATCAAAAATAAACTAATTCATTCATATTCTCCAGATTGTTACTTGAAATCTTCAACCAACTGAACTTGATTCAGGATGGTTAGTTCCTAAAGGCCCTATGTGTTCTCTGTGGTTAATCGGTTTCTAAAACTTACCTAACCTCTAATGTCATCTTAAGAACCTTCACTTCCTTCTCATCTTTTACCAAAATTCTACCACCATCATTATTAAAACGGAAACCCAGCCTCTCATAACATTTTATAGCTTGCAGATTATGCTCATAAACAAAAAGGTGAATCTGTTCTGGAGAATGCAGTTTGCTACATTCCTCAATTAATTCACCAATAAATACCTGTCCTAATCCCTTGCCTCTCAGGCTTGGATTGCCAATTAAAAGTCTTCCAAGACGTGGTGCATCCTGTTCGTTTGTAATAATTTCACCTAAGGCATAAGCCTCACAATTGGCGTTATAGCCAACATAAAGCTGTCGAAAAGGAAATTTTAACTGATGGTTTCTAATCTGTTCTTTTGTTATTGGAAAAGTCCAGTCAGGACCCGAAAACTGGAACAATAAATCGTCATCTGTCACCCAATCAGTCAACAACTTAAAATCTGTATCCTCGTATTTTTTTATCATTGGTAGAATTATAAAAGATACGATTAAAACAAAACATTGCGCACCGGTTGAATCTTTTCAGGTAATTCCGTTTCTCCCATCATATCCCGTAGATCAATTTCAATATTGCGAACAATGCTGTATAAAGGAATGTCATTGATAAGGCCCTCAAATGGATTTTCACTGTAATCGCCCATATATTCCATCAGGCTAAACACCCATGAAACAACCAGATTAAATGGTATTAGTAACCATAAATAACGCCCTTCGGCCAATTGCTGGAATTCTGCCAACATCCCGAATGGCAACAGAAAAGTAAAAATAATGATGAAAATGGTACTTGTTGTTGCAAATTGTCTTGGCAATGGTGTGTTCTTAATACGTTCAGTTCCGCCTTGTTCTCTATAAAGTTCGGTAATAATATTCTGAAGTTCCATGTGGCGGAAATCATCCAAAAGCCCTTCTCTTTTTAATCGTGCAAGATGCTGCGATTGCCGGTCGAGCAATTGTGTCGGGATGTTTTTTTTCTCCCTCACCCATTTTTCGTCTTCATTGTTCAGGAAAGGAGCCATCTCCTTTTCTAATGTCGCAAAATCAAATTGCTTTTCAAAATAGTTTCGGTACCTACGGTTCACTTTTTTCTGATGTTCCCATTGTGTCCTTTGCCGCATAGCGTGTTTCAAGGCGTATAGCCAGGCGATATGCCGATAGATTAAGACTTGTATTTCATTGTCCACCTCCATTTTAGAAAAGTTTTTTGTTGCAAAATCGGTAGTAACGAATGCCCTTGTGGATGCGCCGAAGGCTCTGCTCATATTGGTGATACTACCCCATATTTTACGGGCTTCCCAACTCCTGTCATACGACTGATTATTTTTAAAGCCCACATAAAAAGCTACTGCCGTACCTATCAGAGAAACCGGTAGCCAAGGGATAGCTACCCATTTCCAACCTAGCGTATCATAAGCAAGAAAAGCCACCACACCTGTGCATAGCGACCAAAGTATGAGTCGCCAAGAGAACAGGTACATGAATAATAAATCGAATTGACGTCTTACATACATAATTTTGACGCTTTTTTATTAATCCTTTGCAAGTATCACAATGTCCTTTACCTCCAGTATTGGTTTGCTGTATCCTCTTGTAACCGCATGAATCATGGCCAGTCCTACTTCTTTTAATGTGCAGGCCGCATTGGGAAATAATTTGCGCAGCAATGGGTACATCCATGCCATATATTTGTATGACTTTAAGGTGTTCTTAAGGCCGAGAGTGGGATGTATATAACCGGGACGGAACATATAAGCAGCCTTAAATGGTAAACCCATGATGGCATTTTCCGTTTTCCCCTTTACTCTGGCCCACATTATTTTGCCTTTTCCGCTACTATCAGTACCCTTCCCTGATACATAACAGAAAGTCATGTCTGGGTTCATGGTGGAAAGTGTAGAGGCCATGTGCAAGGTAAGATCATAAGTAAAATGACTGAATTCTTCCTCATTCTTCCCCATTGAGGTTACGCCCAAATTAAAGAAGCAGGCATTGTAACCTATCAATTGCGTTGCAATAGGGGATAGATCAAAAAAATCAGTATGTATAATTTCCTTTAGTTTAGGGTGTTTCACTGGCAAATGTTTCCTACTTATGATGAGCACTTCTTCGACATCAGGATGCAAAAGGCATTCATGTAATACACCTTCACCCACCATGCCTGTCGTTCCTGTTATGATTGCCTTTATTTTCATGGTAATTAGTTAATTTTTCCGGAGTACGATCTGCCTTTGGAGCGCAAAAGTTGAAGGCGCCACTTTTACGAGCACTCTGTCAACATTATTGACTAATTT
>JBBQIF010000296.1:0-4287 GCA_038324665.1 Bacteroidia bacterium | reverse complement strand
TTAATATTTACTTAACAATTTAATTTGTTAGTAATTGCTGGTAAACTAACAACAGAACATTGCGAACTCCCAACTCTCCCCTTTATTTGGTAGTGAAATTTAGCAAACTAACGGTTGAACTTTGCCAACTGCCAACTGCCAATTTCCCCCTATAATCTTCTAAACTAACAATTACATTTTGCCCATTGCTTATTGCCAACTCTCCCCATTTCCCTTTAAGCCGTCACTCCCTTACTAAACAAAGCCTGCTTGCGCTCTACTAGTGTCTCGTCATCCAGGTATTCATCGTAGGTGCTATTGCGATCTATCATGCCCAGTGGGCCTATCTCAATTATTCTGTTAGCAACGGTATTTATAAACTCATGGTCATGGCTATAAAATAAAAGTGTGCCCTTAAAATCTATGAAGCTGTTATTGAGTGATTGGATGCTCTCCAAGTCAAGGTGATTCGTAGGCTCATCTGATATAATCAAGTTAGGACTTTCCAACATTGTTTTGCTCAACATGCACCTTACTTTTTCACCACCACTTAGCACAGAAGCCTTCTTTAAACTTTCTTCACCACTAAACAACATCTTACCTAAAAATCCGCGGATAAAAGTTTCGTCCTTTTCTTTTGAATACTGTCTCAGCCAGTCCACCAAACTTAAATCAATCCCCTCAAAATAGTTGGAGTTGTCATTCGGTATATACGATTGTTTAATGGTAATTCCCCATTCTGCCGTTCCAGTATTAGGTTTTACATCACCTCTCAAACATTCAAACAATTTAGTGATCGCGAGTGCATTTTTACATAAAAAAGCCACTTTATCCCCTTTGCGTATCGAGAAACTTATATTACTGAACAAAGTAACGCCTTCGTGCTTGTAACTTAAATTCTCTACGTTCATCACTTGGTCGCCAGCTTCTCTTTCTTGAATAAAAAAAACTGCAGGATATTTGCGAGTAGAGGGTTTTATTTCCTCGATATTTAGCTTGTCTATCATCTTGCGCCTGCTGGTAGCCTGTTTGCTTTTAGCTACGTTGGCACTAAATCGCATGATGAAATCCATGAGTTCTTTTTTCTTCTCTTCCGATTTTTTATTCTGGTCCGAGCGTTGTTTTAAAGCCAATTGAGATGACTGGTACCAGAAGGTATAGTTGCCACTATAAGTCTGTATTTTATTGAAATCAATATCCGCCACGTGTGTACAAACTGAGTCAAGAAAGTGCCTGTCGTGGGAAACCACCAATACTGTATTTTCAAAATTCGCCAAGAAATTCTCTAACCATTTAATAGTGTCCACATCCAAGTCATTTGTAGGCTCATCCATTAATAAAATATCAGGATTGCCAAATAAAGCCTGGGCCAAAAGTACCCGTACTTTCTGGTTATTGCTCAATTCGTGGATCGTCCGGTAATGCAGGTCTTCACTTATACCAAGGTCACTAAGTAATGATCCGGCATCACTTTCTGCGTTCCAACCTTGCATCTCTGTGAATTTCTCTTCTAGTTCACTGGCTTTGATGCCATCTGCATCAGTAAAATCTTCTTTAGCATAGACTAATTCTTTTTCCTTAATAATTTCAAACAGTAATTTATTACCCATCATCACAGTTTCCAAAACTTGTAAATTATCAAATTCAAAGTGATCCTGTTTCAGCACACTCATGCGTTTGCCTTTTTCTATATCTACATGACCAGTGGTAGGGTCTATTTCGCCGGATAATATTTTAAGGAAGGTGGATTTTCCTGCACCGTTGGCACCAATAATACCGTAACAATTGCCGGGCATAAACTTGACATTCACCTCATCAAAAAGGATGCGTTTGCCATATCGAAGTGAAATATTTGAAGCACTAATCATATTCTGTCTGCTAAAATTAAATAAAGGGTGCAAAGATAGGCAAAAAAGAAGCAAATTTGATGATTTTATAATTTGATAATGTGGTGATCTAAGAATACTAAGCTTGCTAAAGTATGATGATATTAATTGACAGATGAACGCCAGTCGCACTTAATTGTAGACCTTCAAATATCTTTTGATAAAAACGGTCATGTTGGAAAATGCTACTCTAGGCATTTATTTAGCATTTCATGATATTAAGTAGGATTTTTGTGATTAGGTTAAATAAGCACTTAGAATGATAATAATTGTGTGCCTTTGTGGTTTAAGGCTTTAATCCATATAGGCTTTAAAAATAGAAACCATGCCCGCTAAATTTACCCCTGCAGAATTCTAAAGCAGGTGCTGGAATCTTGATACAGTTGGCCATAAAGAAAAGCGTTTTCAAGAATTTGCTTTTTGTTTTGATCTGCGTAAAATCAATATCCAGCGAAAGGTAGTATTGACGGTATCTTGGCGTATTGCTGTAATCATGAACCACTTTGTTTTTATCCGTCCATACATTGTTGAAACCACCTAACATCCCATTAGCTCCATACCCAATTGCTAATCCTATCCATTTTCTTTTTTTAATGGGAGAATAGCACAACCAATAGGTTTGACCATTATAATCTTTGAGTAATTGCTCATTCAGGGATTGTCCCAAGACATTAGGTCTCTGTTTGGCAAAATTGGTGGTATGAAAGCTGAACTTCATTTTTATTTTCTGTTCTTGCCATAAAGCTTGCTGTCCAGCACTTAAAAGCGTTCCTGTGGTATTAGCCGCAAGGTCCCCCAGGCTGGCGCCCCAACCTGCTGAAAGGCCATCCCATATTTCAATTGGATCCTGAAAAATACTCCCGAAAATCGCCCATTTCCACTGTTTATTTTTAGGGACACCTGCCCATTTGGCGGCTTCAATTCCTACTAATCCGAGATAATAGGAGGAGAAAGCATGACCGCATTTATCCATTTGCAACCATTCTTTATTATCATTAAAAAAATGGAATTTTGACTGAGGAAAGTCTTTATACCACAATTGCGATAAAGCAATATGAGCCAAAGCTGTACCTCCTAATCCTACTGCATAACAAAGGGTTCTTCTCTTCTTGAAATTAATAGCAGAATCAGTAATTTCTGTAGATAATAATCTTTGAAAGATGGAAGAGTCCTTAGGCTGATTAAGTTCAAAATTCAAAGAATCGGACAGAACGCTTTCATCAAAATTTAAACAACTTCCATTTAAGGGAATCACTAAAAAGAGCAAAAGCCATGCGTAACAAAATACAGGCCTTTTTTTCATAAAGTTATAAAATAGTGGCTTTACAGGCGTCCAATATTTCAAAAGCTTTTTCAGATGTTTTACTTTCTGCATAAACCCTTAATACAGGCTCTGTGCCACTTGGTCTTATCATCACCCATTCTTCATTGCCCAAATGGTATTTAAAACCATCTAAATCTTCGGTTTTTTCTATTGAGTACTTTCCAAAAGATTTGTAAGCATTCGCTTTGCAATTGGCTATAATGGTTTGTTTCTGACTTTCTTCTATATGTAAATCATAGCGTTCTACGGCAAAAGCACCAACAATTTCATAAGTTTCATTGATGAGCGTTTCAATACTTTTACCTGTTAAGGCCATGTATTCCAATATCAATAAGCCCATCCAGATGCCATCCCTTTCTGGGATATGTCCTTTCACGGCAATTCCACCGCTTTCCTCTGCACCGATTAACACATCATCAGTAATCATGTATTCGCAAATGTATTTAAAGCCTATTTTTGTGGTAATGGTTTCTAAACCTAAATGTGAAGCCAGTTTGTCGATTTTTGATGATACGCTGAAACTTTTAATTATCTTACCGCTTAAGCCTTTGAATTGTGTTAAATATTGCATCAACAAGAGAATCAGATGGTGGGAATCTATGAATTTACCATTGCTATCGAAAAAACCAATCCTGTCGGCATCACCGTCTGTGGCCAGTCCGCATAAAATATCAGGGTTATTCTTTATCATTTCAGAAAACGCCATCAGGTTCTTAAGAATGGGTTCAGGTGCAATGCCATTGAAGCCCGGATTGAACTCACAATGCAATCTTTGAGACAATGGTAACAATTCCATTATAACATTTTGACCGGCGCCATACATGGCATCATAACCGAAATGAGGGGCATATTTCTTCAATTTTTCTACATCAAATTTCTCATTGATCTGTTGAAGGTACATGGCTTCAAAATTATCATAAACGATTGTACCCGATTGTAAGCATTCGGCAAGCGATTTTACTTCGGGCAATTCAGTATAACTGATAATATTCTCAATCTTTTCTACTTCTGCAGGCACAGCTGGGCCGCCATAAGAAGCTTTGATTTTATAACCATTGTAACCCGCAGGATTATGGCTTGCTGTGATAATGATACCCG
>JBBQIF010000295.1:0-4292 GCA_038324665.1 Bacteroidia bacterium | reverse complement strand
ATTTTAAAAAAAAACGTGAGGATAAATAGTAAAAAAACCTGTTTTTTGTCGAACATCTTATTCAAATTTAGCAAAAAAATCTTATTGTTGTGCACATGAAACCAAATTATTCCAATTTATTAGTTGCCGCAGCGCTTACAACCTCTATTCTTGCTTGCAATAACAATTCAAATAAAATGCCAGAAAACACAGAAGCTAAAATAATTCCCGCGTTCGATACTACTTCTCTCGATAAAAGTATACGACCACAGGATGATTTTGACAGTTATGCCAATGGCAATTGGAAAAAATTAAACCCTATCCCTTCTACTGATGGCACATGGGGTGCTTTCCATATCATTAACAAAGAAAATAAAGAAGTGAAATTAAGGGGTATTATCGATGAAGTCCTTAAACTAAAAGATGTGAAGGAAGGTAGCGATGAGCAAAAAATCGGTGATATGTACCGCTCTTATATGGATACCGTTATCATAGAAAAACTAGGCTTATCCCCTTTGCAACAGTATATTGATAAAATTAACAATATCAAAAGCTTGAACGACTGGATTTCAGTAAATGGAGAACTGCAAATAATTGGCGTAAGTTCTGTAGTGGGTATCTATGTAGACGCCGACGACCGCAATAGTAAAATGAATGCCGTAAAATGGGTGCAAAACGGTCTGAGCTTGGGCGAAAAGAGTTTTTATAGCGGCAATGATGAGCGTATGAAGATGATTCGTTCAGAATTCGTTAAACACATAGATAATATGATGACACTTTCCGGCAAGACCACAGAAAATGCTGGGAAGAAAATACTGGCTTTTGAAACCCAATTGGCCAATATCCAAATGAGCAATGTTGAGTTAAGAGATCCAGTAAAAACCTATAATAAAATAAGTAGTTCTGAGTTAAAGTCTCTATCCAAAGATGCAGACTGGCTCTTATTTGCCGATAAACAAAAAATGTCTTCTGATACCATTATCATCCATGATAAAAAATATTATTCCAATCTAAACTCATTGCTAACTAAGAGCAATATCGAAGACCTCAAACTTTACACTTATTACAAACTGATTAATGAATTTGGATACTACCTACCGAAAGCACTGAAGATAGAAAGGTTTAATTTCTATGGTAAAACAATGAATGGCATCAATGAGCAAAAAAAGAGGGAGATACAGGGGATAGATATTGCAGAAAGCGTTGGCAATGGCAATATTATTGGCAGATTATATGTTAAACAGTTTTTCCCGGAAAGCTCAAAGAAGAAAATGGTGGAAATGATAGAAAATGTAAGGGTAGTTTATGGCGAAAGAGTAGATAAATTAACCTGGATGAGCGATAGTACTAAATTAATGGCTAAGAAGAAACTATCTACTTTTACCTATAAAATTGGATACCCGGATAAATGGGAAGACTATTCTGACATTAAAGTAAAACGCACTGCATTGATAGAAAATATTATTGCGAACACGCAATGGAACCATACTAAAATGGTGAACGATATAGGCAAACCTGTTGACAAGGAGCGTTGGGGATTCTCTCCGCAAACCGTTAATGCCTATTACAATCCTTTGAATAACGAAGTCGTATTCCCTGCAGGAATTCTACAGCCGCCATTCTTTAATCCGAATGCGGACGATGCCGTAAATTACGGTGGTATAATTGCAGTTATTGGTCATGAGTTTAGTCATGGTTTTGACGATCAGGGTGCACAATACGATGAAGTTGGCAACTTGCGCAATTGGTGGACCAAAACCGACTTACAGAATTTTCAAGCGCTAAGTAAAAACTATATTAATTATTTTGCCGCTTTCGAACCGCTGCCTGGAGTGCATATCAATGGTGAACTAACCATAGGTGAGAATATTGCCGACTTAGGTGGATTAACACTCGCATACAACGCCTTGTTGCGTTCAATGCAGGGCAAACAAGAGCCTCCAAAAATTGATGGTTTCACATGGCAACAAAGGTTCTTCTTAAGTTGGGCACAAGTATGGCACAACAATATTAAAGATGAAGAATTAAGGAACAGGTTGCAAACCGACCCACACTCACCTGCCCGTTACCGTATCAACGGCCCTTTAAAACATCTGCAAGAATTTTATGATGCTTTTGGCGTGAAGGAAGGCGATAAAATGTGGATTCCTGCAAATGAAAGAGTTAAAATTTGGTAATTTTGTGAATACATTTTTGAATTAAGAAATCCCACTCCTTTGACAATGAAAAATCATACTTTATTTCGACAAGTTCAATGTAAACTAAGCGCATTATGCTTAAAATCAAAAATTTAAAATCTTCAATCTAAAATATCGCTGTGCTTTGGTATCAATCAATTCCCTTGTGGTTTCAACAACTTTTCAAGGAATTGGTATGGCAAATTCCCAATAAAGACAATGCTGTTTACCTCACTTTTGATGATGGTCCACACCCTGAAATTACACCTTGGGTATTAGGGCTATTGAAAGAATATCATATCAAGGCTACCTTTTTTGTGTGGGTGATAATGTGAGAAAATTCCCTGAAACCTATCAGCAAATTTTAGATGAAGGGCATCACACCGGCAACCACACCATGCACCATTTAAAAGGGTGGAACACCAATGATGATACTTATTTTAACAATGTGGCAGAATGCGCCGGTTATGTTAAAAGCAATTTATTAAGACCTCCTTATGGCCGTATTAAAAGCTCGCAGATAAATGCTTTGAAGAAAGATTACCAAATCATTATGTGGAGCCTGCTTTCGTGCGATTTTGAGAAGAACCTAAACACCGACAAAGCACTGGCAGGTTTAAAGAAAAATACAAGGCCCGGAAGCATTATTGTCTTTCATGATTCAGTTAAAGCAGAAAAAAATCTTAAAACTTTGTTGCCTTTATATTTACAATTCCTTAATGAGAATGGCTTTAATTGCAAGTTGATATGAGCTTCTTTCACTCTATTCTATTTTTTGTTTGTGCCATTTATTTAATCATCCAGGTTTTTTATTTATGGCGTCTTTTACGCAGCGAGACCCCAGATTTCAAAGCGCCTGAAAATTATCCAACCATAAGCATTCTGGTGGCGGCTCGGAATGAGGAAACCAATATCCTGAATTGCCTGCAAAGCCTAGAATTACTCGATTATCCGCAAGATAAAATTGAAATACTGATAGGCAATGATCAGAGTACTGATAACACAAGAAGCATTATTGAAGGCTTTATGAAGGACAGGCCCATCTTGAAATGTTTCAACTTAACTGGAAATGAGTTTCCACAAACTAAAGGCAAGGCCAGGGTATTGGCAGTATTGGCAGAGAAAGCAAAAGGCGATGTATTACTAATTACAGATGCCGATATCAGCATTAATCCACAATGGGCCAAAGGCATGGTGAAGGCTTTATTAGGATCGGGTGCTGGTTTAACGGCAGGTGTAACGAATATAAAAGCGCATAGCTTTTTTACAGCTTGCCAGCAGGTGGACTGGTTCTATTTTATGGGCATCTTTTATACTTTTTCGCATATTAAAAAACCTATTTCAGCGGTTGGTAATAACATGGCGGTTTTGAGAAAAGCCTACCTGGAAGTTGGAGGTTACGAAACCATTCCCTTTAGTATTACCGAAGATTATGCGCTCTTCAAAGCTATAAGGAGCAAAGGATACAGCACCATACAATTAATGGATAAAGACACCTTGCTGTATTCTAAACCTATAGAAACATTAAGGGGTTTATTAAGGCAAAGAAAAAGATGGCTGGTGGGCGGCTATGATCTTCCCGTATATTACCGTCTCATACTTTTTATTTTTGGCGCTTGGTACTTCGCATTGCCCATTCTTTTCTTTTCAGGCTATTACACGGCAACTATACTTATCTTAATTGTCAAAGACTTCATCCAACTATTCCAGATCATACATATTAACAAGAAGCTCCATTTAAAAATGGAGAACCCAATGGCTGTTATACTTTATGATTTTTACCTGTTCATTATGATTCCGTTGACTGCTCTTTACTTTTTTATTCCGGGGAAAACAGTTTGGAAAGGGAGACGGTATTAGAGAGGTTTGCGAATAAAACAGAAATACTACAACGGAACAATAAGTAAATGCCATAATCCAGCCATTGCTTTTGGCGATTACTACTACATATTCTCATTTTTTCAACTTATCTACACCGTGAAAGTCAGATGGTGATTTTCTTGTTATCTCATCAAATATAGTTGCACCAACTGCCGTATAGACATAAGCGTCCCAATCGAGGTTTATAAAAATCAGTGTTCTATTAATTGTTTGCAGGTCTTTGTCTATAGCTTTAAGCAAGTCAATAATGTAGTC
>JBBQIF010000294.1:0-4310 GCA_038324665.1 Bacteroidia bacterium | reverse complement strand
TAGAACAACGGGAATAACAGCACTGGGATCTTTAAAAGCAATATCCTCATGGCTTCCTGCCTATTTTCCGAATTTATATACGAAAAGGTCATCAGCAGATAAAAGGCAACAAAGGTAATAATCATTAGCCTTACCTGCCTACTTTCACCTTGAGGTTTAAGATATAGAATCCCTAACAGGCAAAGTAACCCGAAGGAGAGACTGATAGATATTTTTGATAAAGTAAATGAAAAGAAAAGAATACCCGCTAATATTAAAAATATTACATCGTGGTATTTTTTTATTGTATGAATAATACTTTTACCTGGCGTAATTTATTTTCACTTTAGTATCTTCGGTAATTCCCAGTTTATCCGCCACTGTTTTGCTCATTTTAAGGATAACACCACTACCCGGCTTACAGGTGCCTACAACTCTTGCAAATACCGCATTGTTATTCACAGGATTGGTAATCATGATGATCGTTCCTATTTTTGCAGTTGGATGTAAAATAAAACTTCTATCCTGGTTCAATTCGCCTTCATTTGATATAATGGCCATTCCATTTTCACTAACTTCGTCTCCGTCTTCTACCACATAAGTATTAGTAACCAGCGGCTCAGGTCTATTATTGCTTTTATCTGCCATCATCTTATCTGTAACCACTACGACATTCTCCGGGGTTGTTGGTTCTGCTTTCTTAGTTATTTTAGGATCGGATTTGGGTTCTGTGTAATCAGGCAATTTCTCAACTTTCACGGCAGGTTTTTCAGTTGTTTTTACCTGAGCGCTTTGCTGCACATTGCTAACAGTTTCGTCTACCACCAATTTTTGGCCCAACTGTATATTATCCGATTTAAGATTGTTCATCTGCTTTAACTCATCAATGGTCTTATCATACTTCCTGGCAATGAAAGAGAGGGTTTGCCCTGATTCTACCAAGTGGTATTTCTTTTCTGTTTTTTTAACAGTTGTAACAGTCGTTGATGTATTGGTTTTTGTTGTAGTTGCCACAGAATTGCTTCTTGGAATTAGTAAAACTTGGTCAATCTTAATCCCTTGCTCAGAACCATCATTGGCAGCAAAAACATCGGCAGACGAAACGCCATATTTCTTGCTGATACCATACACACCCTCACCCTTAGTAACTTTGTGCATGATGTATTGCTGGCCGTTGATGTTCTTAACACCAATGGAATCATTGGGCATGGCGATGGCATTTAAGCTGACAAAAGCAAAGAGGCCGAAAAATATTTTAATCATAGATAATTGAGGTAAATGGTATTTTAAGCATTACAAAGTAACTGTGTATTTGGGTATATCGGTTTAAAACGGTTAAAGAGCTTTTCAACAAGTGATTTGTTTACAATACACTATTGCGCAATGGAGCATGCCTTTACCTCTTCTATCAAAACCGCTTTGTCTGCCGGCATATTCACAATGGTGAGCATCCTTCCCTTGCCTTTGTCGGCTAATTCAGCGAGGAATTCAAGCGACTTCTTATACTTGCCAAAAGCGATGGTACTTAATCTAATATCACTTTTAACAGCTTCATGTCTAGCAATTTTATACAGATCCTTTTCGGTAAGACTGCTGCCATTAAACATACCATCAGTTGCCAGGAATATTTGGTTATTGCCTCCTGTTATAAAATGTTTGTGGGCCATATCATAGGCCATTTTTAAACCTTCTGAACCCACACTTGCGCCTTTGGCATGCAAAGTGTCAATGGCATAAATAAGCGTTTCTTTGGAAAGTCCGTTAACATTCTCAAATACAAGGTGCGATTTATTTGCATAGGTAATCAGTGTAATATAATCCTGGGGCCTTAAAATATTGAAAAGTGCTTTCATGGATTCTTTCAAATAAGCCAGCTTGGTGCTGTCCTTCATACTACCTGAAACATCTATCACAAAGATCAAATGATTGGGTTTATAGGCTGTTGAATTAAACCCAGTATTTACCTTCTCTACCGGTTTGTAAACTATTACTTCTTCTTCAACTGTATCCTTTTTCACAATAGTTTTCCTTCTTATTTCCTTGATTATGGTATCCTTCTCAAAAGCAGCCCTTTTTTCAAGGTATATGATACAAGTATTATTAACAGCATCAAAATCGAATGGCATGGAAGCAGGTTCATAACCTTCTTTAGAAGCATTCACTTCTATTCTTCCATAGGCGCAATTGCACTGATAGGCCATGCTTTGAAAACCGGGAACGCAATTAATAGTCCTTCTTTGTTGCAACACAGTAACATGCGGATCTTTTATTTTCAATTTAGTTTCGTAATCTTTTACAATAATATTAAGCGGAACTGTATGATTGAGTGGGCGGCTGTTCTCGATGGAAGGACAAATAGTAAGGGCATTAGGGTGTATGGATTTAATGGTTCCGGTTAATTTTAGAATGACCGGTTGCATGCTATTGCTGAAATTTAAGGGCACATCCACATTAAACTTCCCTTTCTTCTCAGTGTAATAAATGACCCCAATGGTAAGCACCTCTCCCGGTGCTATTGTCTTTGAATTGCAAAAAACCTGATAATCTTCTCTGGGTTGGGTGGTTAAAAGATACACAGTTTTTACGCCTACATTTGTAAAATAAAAATAAGCCGTATCATTGTTATAGTTATTGATAACACCGTAATCAAACATTGTTTTATCCGCATTCATCTGCCCAAATGCATTGAAATTCAGGCAAGAGAATAATAAAAGTAAAGGAACAAAACGGTGCATACTTATATCACAAACGAAAACTGTACCAAATAAATTGTTTGGGAATTATTGTTGGGCAATGAAGAAATGTTTATTTGTCTTTCAAAATTTCATTATTTTCCATAACCTTGTACAATACTTCGTTAAAATCAGCGATATCATAGTTCCTGGTTACTAAGTTTTTATCCAAACATGGTTGAACACGATTTTTATAAATTAATGCAAATTCCATTGTTTAGCCCTTACCAAGAGGTGAAGCGGCGCTACCATGAATTGGCTGTGCTTTATCATCCCGATAAAAACCCTAAAAACAAGGATGCTGAAGAGTATTTCAAAATTGTTACCCAGGGATATAATATCCTGAACGACTCAGATAAAAAAACGGAGTACGATGCCTTATTGAAGAATTATTATGAGTTAAGGCCCGCGTTTCGAGTTGCAGAATCGGAGAAAAGAAGGGATATAAGGGAAAAAATATTCCAAAACAGGGAACGCAAGCGGAATGATATAATTGCTGACTACCTAGAGGCTGAAAACATTCTATCTCATAAAAACCGCCTACTAATAGCAGCTTTAATAAGTATCTCAGGCTTTCTGATGAGTTACAATCATTGGTTCAGCAATTATCTGAAATTTGACATCCTTTATACATTCGCTGGTTTTCTGATTACTTATTTCGGCGTTTATTTAATAACCAATAATTATTACCGAAGAGATGCCTATCGGAATGCTATAAGGATTGAAAACAGTAATGTTGAAAAAAGGGCTATCCGCATTTTCATGTCCTTGTTCTTCTTAATTCCATTTATTTTCTGGGGCATGATAACGACTTCGGCATTTGTACAATTAAAATGGTTTGCAAATTATACCACTATACAATCTATATCCTTGCAGAATGGCTCAGTTTATTATGAATATTCGGTGAGCAACGAAAGAATCTTAAGGATTACTTACCAAAAAATAGATGAAAATTACAAGGATTATAAAAGGGTAAGGGTAAAATATTCCCGCATCAATCCCAATATTAGCGAATTGGTTTTACTGGAAGATTAAGAAATATAAATAAAAAAATCCCAGCCTTAGACCGGGATTTCCAAATTATCTGAGTAAAACCTAAGCTTCTTTCTTTTTAACAGTGGCCTTTTTAACAGTGGCCTTTTCCGCTTTAGGTTCTGTTGTTTTTGCAACTTTCTTTACTTTTGCTACCTTTTCAGGTTTTGCAGGTGCAGCAAGTGCTTTGGCCTTTGCTTTAGCTTTTGCTCTAGGGCGACTAACTCCATAGCTGGATATTGTCCTTTTCCCTTTTTTTGTTTTTTTATCTCCTCTTCCCATGCTTAATTGTTTATTATATGATTAATTCACAAAAGTAATTAATTTTAAGCTAATACCAATTTTAGTTCTAAAATCAGTGGCCCACCTACAAGCTTAAAATCTCTTCAATCTTAAGTTTACTTTTTAATGCTTACCAATTCCAATTCAAAAATAAGTGTTTTATAAGGCTCCATCATCATTTCCTTTGTATAAGGATTTTGCATCCCTTCCTTACCGTAAGCCAGATTATAAGGCAGTATAACTTCAGCCTTTGAACCAACATCCATCATTTTTAACGCTTCAAGG
>JBBQIF010000293.1:0-4324 GCA_038324665.1 Bacteroidia bacterium | reverse complement strand
GGCACAAACACTAATGTTCTGATTTATTCGAAACCGGAAAAGGAAGGAATATAATGTCAATGATGAGTTGGTGTGTTGTAATGAGATTTATGATGTAATCAATCTATGAAATTTTTGCTTTAACGACTATTCATATTCATGGTATTGTAAGGCAATGTGCAATTGGCGAGCCATGTTGAGAGGCGGAAAACTTGATTTTAATATACCAGTTCTTTCGCATAGTGAACCTTGGGATATTGCACACCAACCCGCACACCAATAGAAGTTTAAAGAACAAAGGCATTGCTTTTTTGTAAAAACCACTTAAATTGCACAATAATACTTCCTAATATAAACTTAACAAATCAATATTAGCCCTATGATAAAAATATTAAGCTCCACAAAACTATTTTTCCTTTTACTAGCCATTACTTCCTTATATTCTAATGGCATTTTGGCCCAATGGCAGAGCCAAACCTCGCCTACAACTACTAAACTGGATGCGGTATTTTTCACAAGCCCTACTTCTGGCTTCACCGCAGGGGGATTCAGCAAAATGTATAAAACAGTAGATGGTGGCACCTCATGGACCCTTGTTGGTAGTTATTCGGCTCTGGATATTCACTTTTTTGATGCGAATAATGGTTATACTGCCGGCGTATCAGGAAGTGGGTCGATGAAAAAAACAACTGTTGGAGGTTCATCCTGGACTACCATCACACCGCCAAATTCTTCTTCCATTTGGGGTACTTTTGCTACCAGTGCTACTACAGTGTATTATATTGCAACGGATAACAAGGTGCATAAATCCGTCAATAGCGGTTCTAATTTTACAACCAAGACACTTGCCGGCTCAAGTTATCCAACCGATATTTATTTTACGGATGTCAATAATGGTTTTATTGTTGACCAGAGCGGGAAGATATGGAGGACCGCAGATGCGGGGGCAACTTGGATAAATAATTTTACTGCCACAGGTTCATTATTGACTTCTGTTCATTTTGTGAGCAGTTCCATAGGATTCGTATGCGGCACAGGTGGCACCATATTAAAAACGATAGATGGAGGCGACAATTGGTCAACATTAACAACTAATAGCACAGACTACCTGAAATCCATAAGATTTTACAATACACAAAACGGCCTTGCAGTTGGATTTGGTGGCGTAATTCTTAAAACTAGTGATGGCGGCACAACATGGGTAAAAGAAACATCCAACACTACTGAAAACCTTAATTCCGTTTTTTATGCAAGTGCCACCTCTGCAATTGTAGTTGGCGACAATGGAGTCATTCTTAAAAATGCGGCAATAAGTACACTTAGCAATGTTAGTGAAAATACAAAAATTGATGTATTTCCTAATCCGTTTTATGAATCTACGAGGATTACAATACCAACAGGATTGAAAGATATTTCATTCAAGTTGTTTGATATTCTTGGACAAGAGGTAAGAAGCGTTAATTTATTAAGCAACGAATACCAATTAGATAGAGATGATCTCCATGTCGGTATTTATTTTCTGCAATTCTTCTTTAAGGAAGAAATGATGATGACTAAAAAAATAGTTATAAAGGAGTAGTTTTTATTTTACAGTCACCGTCACAGTTTTGCTCATAGCAGGCCCATAGGACATGTGCATACTGTTGGCAAATTGAAGCGTAATAGTATGCTTGCCGGGCGTCAACATCGGGTATTTTTTTAGGCTTAAAGTATCTAATAACTGGCCTTTCCCAAAATGGTAATAACCTTCATTTTCTTTCTGCATAGGGAACATGGTATTGGCCGGTATAGACCCATGATCAATGACAATATGGTGATGACCTACATTTGGTTCAACACCCATAGCAGGCTTAACTTCCATTCCCTCTACACCGAACTTAAGGATGTATGGGAGTTTTATTGTCTGCCCTTCCTTAAGGTTAGGGAAAAATACTTTTTGATTAGGAAGTATCGCGGTAGTGTCCTTTACTTCGGGCATTTCCATGGTCGTATGGTCATGTTCCATAATCGTTGGTGCGGTGTCAGTTGTAGTAACGGTTTGCTCTGTACTGCTGTTATTGCAAGCTGTAAAAGCGATTGCTGAAAGGATAATAAATGCTGCTTTTTTCATAATAGATTGAATTGGTTGGTGCGAAGGTAACCTAATTTATTAATTGTATTATTGTTTTCTCATTGTCATTAATGCTGCTTCTCTGAATCAAGTTCAAGGCAGGCTGCGGTGGTGATTTGAAATACCATTAACCACAAAGACATAATGGAGAACCTGGAACCATTTAAAACAAAAGCGGAACCATAAAGTGAAAAAAGAACACACCGCGCAGCAGCATTACAGCCATTTAAAAAAATAAACAGTAATATAAGTTAAATAAAACCAAGCTTTTATTGGAGTAAATTAAACATTTGAAATCATTTATTCTTCTTGCAAATTAATTTAAATAAGTCTTAGAATACACAAAGTCTAAAAAGAGAATACTATTTGTGAAAACAAATTAACAGACTTTGCAGTTTAATTTATTTATTCCATCGGAAATAGTCCTCGAAGAACCAGGAAATAGTGGGTAAGGTATTACGCTTTCTTATGAGGTTGGCATCCATGGAGAATCTTATTGTTTTAGCCGCCATTTTACCTTAGAAAAAAAAACATATAAAATTAGGATTGTTTAATTCTATATCGTAATATTGCAATATCAATATATACTTATGGGTATTATTAAAATAGAAAATTTCACTAATAAAATAAACGTAGTTGCTGCATTAGCAAAGGCAATGGGAAACTCTGCACAGATTGCCATTATAGCGTATTTAAAGAAAGTAAAGGCATGCTTCTGTGGTGATATTGAAAATGAACTACCCCTATCTCAACCAAAGGTTTCCAAGCATCTTAAAGTACTTAAGACAGCAGGTTTAAATAAGGGTAGTATTGAAGGTAACACTATTTGTTACTGTATTGATGAAAGGGCCATTGCAAGACTTCAGTATTACTTCGCTGGCGATTCCGTAAATTAGAAAACAAGAAAAACAATTGCTGCTAAACAACTAACCAATAAAATAAATCAAAATGAAACTTTCACAATTCAAACAATATCTGGACAAGGTGCCAGAATTAAACTTTATCCAACCTAACGATGCTTTCGTTCCGCGTCATTTTCATATTACAGAGGCTGGGCTAACCACCAAACATTTTATAGATTGTGGCGGCACAGTAAGAATCGAGAAAACCATCAATTTTCAATTATGGGTGGCTAACGACGTTGAGCACAGACTTGAACCTGAAAAACTAAAAAATATTATTGCTATCGCTGAAAATATTTTTGGAAATGAAGACCTTGAAATAGAAGTTGAATACCAGACTGAAACCATTGGTAGATATGGCTTAGATATTAGAGGGGATCATTTTTTATTGACTTCAAAAGAAACAGATTGCTTGGCGAAAGAAAATTGCGGTATTCCTATAACAAAACAAAAACTTCCACTTTCCGAACTTAAAACTTCTGCAGCTTCCTGCTGCTCGCCGGGTGGTGGTTGTTGCTAAAATAAAAGAAAGAATATCAAGTACTGGAGATTTATCGATATATCAACATTCATTGTTTTTTATAATTTATTTTCGGATTTGAAGCAAAATAATGTTTTGTTTATCAACTTACATTAAGTTTAAATGAATCAAAAGAAAATTTTAGTACTTTGTACAGGAAACAGTTGCAGAAGCCAGATTGCAGAGGGTTATCTGCGTTATTTTGCTGGCCAAAAAGCGTTGGTTTATAGCGCCGGAGTGGAAACCCATGGGGTAAATTCAAAGGCAATAGAAACAATGAAAGATGATGGCATTGATATTTCGGGGCACACCTCCAATAATATTAATGAGTATCTGACTATTGACTTTGATTATGTCATTACAGTTTGTGATAATGCAAAGGAAAGATGTCCCCATTTTCCAACAAATGCACAAAAATTTCATTACAATTTTCCAGACCCTGCAAAAGCAATTGGCGATGAAAATGAGATTTCAAACCAATTCAGACAGGTCAGGCAAATGATCAAGGCATACTGTGAAAAGTTTGTGCGAGATAATTTGTAACAAAGTTAAACTACTCCAGCAATTAGAAATTATATCTGAACCATTCTGTTTCAAACCTTCCTTGCATACACTACCACCGAACCAACCACCATATCATGAATGGCTTTTCTTTTTACATTACCTGTAACCGTCAGCAATGAGATTATTCCCAGGAATGATTTAAATGCGAACCTAATCAACGCATTGATAAAACTGATATTTCGGCTTTGATCAATCTCTCGTTTCACCGCAATATTATTCATCTTATGACCTATGGTACCGCCAGATAAG
>JBBQIF010000292.1:0-4329 GCA_038324665.1 Bacteroidia bacterium | reverse complement strand
GCGGTTGTTATAATAAAGCAGGTCTGCAATATTTTGGGAGTTTGCGGCTACATCATTGTATAAAATCGAGCGTTTGTAATTGGTGAGTTGTATAATTCTGGTATCACCCTTTTTAAGCGCATAGTTATTAACGATTCCATTGGCATCACTTAGGAAGCTTATATAGCCGTTTTGTAATTCAATGGGTTGGGAGTAGTTGCTAAAATATTGAGGATACCCGGCTATCAAATTCATTTCACCTGTTTCTATTGTGATATCAAATATGGAAAAATAATTGGTTAAACTATTGCTGGGCCACAACCTGTTGGATGAGAAAAGGATGGACTTTCCGTCAATTGAAAACCTTGGGGTTAAATCATCAAAAGGATCGTTGGTAATATCGGTGATGGTTTTGCTTTTTAGGTTGTATATAATAATATCCGATTGACCTTTCCTAATTACTGACATGACCATTAAATCTCCGTCAGCATTATAATTAAAATCCTTGATGATGGGAACATTAACCAATGGCGTAGTCTTTATTTTTTTGCCTTCTATATTGTATTCAGATAAAAGGGAGATATTATCTTTAAAAGTAATAATGCTTATTTTTTTGCCGCCACTTTCCCAAGCCAGCAAAGGGTAATCATAAGAGGCCTCCTGATTCAGCAACTGGTGTCCTCCTTTTAGTAGTACAATGCTTTTTTTGGTTTTTATATGGTAAAGGGTCACCTGATATCTTCCTTTCGTATTTGTTACGATAGCAATTTTCTTACCATCAGGGCTTAGCTTGAATTGCGTAATCCTTTTCCTTATCAGTTTGTCGGGAACATTTTCTTGTCCCTTGGGCAACTTAAAAGTATTCTCATCTGCACTGTATTTTTCCTTATAATATTGTTCCCAGTCCGTTAGCATGCCTCCAACTGTAAGGCCGGTGTGATAATTAAATGCGCTCTCAACACTTCTGCCAATCCTTGTAATAAATACTACATTACTAACGGAACCCACTCCATACTTTTCTTCAAGGTAACGCCAAATACTGTGCCCCGCAAGCACCTCGTCTTCTTCTTGCAGGCTTGTAAATGCGTTGGCCTTGCCACTTAATAAAAAATCTTTCAAATAATTGTCGTTTTCTACATTCCAGCTTTCTGCGAGATAAGATATAAGACCTTTAAAATACCAGTTGGGCAATGTAAGCAATGCAGAGGTTTGTACTCTGTCGCGTATATCGCCTCCAAAAATAAATTCAGTTACCAATATTTCTGCAATAGCCCTTCGCGTTTGTCTATAAAGATCTATTCTGCTACCGGAAAAATAAATGCTGCTGGTATTGTCTGTCAATGTGGAATATCCGCCTGCGTATTGTTGAGGATTGGTAAGGTTAATATTGCTGTTCTGGTAATCTATAAAATGATTGAAAACCACTATCTTAATACCGTTGCTAAGGTTAAAGTTCAATCGGTTTTCAAACTCTGGTAATTGTTGCGCTGTATAACTGAAAACCAATTTGGCCAGCTCCTCTCCTCCCTCATAATAAATAATTTCTATGTTATCCTGTTTCAGGCTATAAGCTATTTTTTTTTGTTGTACCCTATTTTGCCCAAATTCGGTATAAATACCTTGGCCTTCAAGTTTTACAATAGAACAAATAAAGAAAAGAGGTAGCAGAAATCTCACTTTTCAAAAATATGAAATTAAAGGGTTATTTTCTAAAATTATTACAAAAACAACTTAGTAATTTAGTTAACTCTCATGATTTAGGGGGAGTCTGCAAGGTTTTTAGCACACGTCAGAGATTGCTTTCTTAAATGCACTATTAGTTATAGAATATTGCTTACGCCTGAAATACTTGAACCTTATAAGTAACCCTATTAAATTATATAAATTAAGACACTGAACGATAAAAGGAAGCTATCGGTCAGGAACCCTCTATTATTTTTAAATATAATTCAGGTAAAATTTATATTTTCGCACTCTAAAATTTATCAACATGGCCGGACCAAGGCAAGACCGCGATTTACCTAAAGTAAAGTTTACCAAGGAATCACTTTCAGAATTCAAATTCTTATTCAGGTATTTAAAACCCCATCGCAAATATTTTATTGGCGGTTTAATTTTTATCTCCCTCTCTGCCTTTAGTACAATGGCTTTTCCATTTTTAATGGGAAAAATGATTGATGCTGTGAGTGGAACAAATGCCGGTGCGGTAATTCCAACCATGGGGAATAGTATTGAAATGCCTAAGTTCAATTGGTCTTTGAATTTTGTGTTGCTTTTGATCTTCATTCAATTATCCGTTCAAACTGTTTTCTCCTTTATGAGGGTTTATCTCCTAACAAAAGCAGGTACTAGTGCTACCGGAGATTTAAGAAAAAATTTATACAGTAAAATTATCTCACTGCCAATGTCTTTTTTCAGCAGTCAAAGAGTTGGAGACCTGAGCAGTAGAATATCTGGAGATACAGGGCAAATTCAAGATACCATCTCATTCGTATTGGCTGAGTTTTTAAGGGGACTACTTACACTAGTGATAGGGCTGAGTTTTATTTTTATTATTTCGTGGAAGCTAGCTCTCATTATGCTCTCCATTGTGCCGGTAATTGCGATAAGTGCTGTTTTTTTTGGAATGAAGATAAAAAAAATGAGTAGGAAGGAAACGGATATGTTAGCAGAAAGTGGTAATGTGGTGCAAGAAACCTTGCAGGGTATAAGTGTTGTTAAAGCTTTTACTGCAGAGGCAATTGAGAAAAAAAGATACAGTAAGAATATAGACGGTCTCATAGAATACGCCATGCGAAGCGGAGTATACAGAGGTTTCTTTGTATCGTTTATTATATTCTCAGTTTTCGGTGCTATCGGTTTTGTAGTATGGTATGGTGCAGGCATGGTATTGTTGGGAACTATGAAAATAGGTGTTTTATTGAGTTTTGTTATTTACAGTATATTTGTTGGGGGCACATTAGGCGGTTTCGCAGATATGTTCGGGCAATTGCAGAAGACTATTGGTGCCACTCAAAGAGTACGTGAATTGATGGGGATGGATGGAGAGATGAGCGGTGATGAGCCCGCCCCTGAAAATAAACGTTTGAATGGCGAAATCAGTTTCAACAATGTGGCATTCAGTTATCCCAGCCGACCCGAAGTGCAAGTATTGAAGGATATTAGTTTTAAGGTACACCATGGTCAACAGGTGGCGATTGTTGGCAGCAGCGGGGGAGGAAAGAGCACGATTGCCGCCCTGGTTTTAAAATTTTATACACCTGATGGAGGCACTATCTTAATAGACAATAAAAATGCCAATGAATATGACCTTAAATATTTGAGGAGTCAGATTGCTTATGTACCGCAAGATGTAATTTTATTCGGCGGTACTATCTACGATAATATATTGTACGGAGCGCCCAATGCCACTAAAGATGAAGTTATACAGGCTGCCAAAAGGGCCAATGCCCTTCAATTCATTGAATCTTTCCCTCAGAGGTTTGAGACAATTGTAGGAGAAAGAGGAATTCAACTTTCCGGCGGACAAAAACAGCGTATTGCCATAGCAAGGGCTATTCTGAAAGATCCCGCTATATTGGTTCTTGATGAGGCTACCAGCGCCCTTGATAGTGAAAGTGAACAACTCGTGCAGGATGCCTTGGAAGACCTGATGCAAAATCGCACAAGTATTGTGATTGCCCATCGGTTGAGCACTATCCGCAATGCCGATAATATTATCGTTATAGACAACGGCATCATTGCAGAGCAGGGCAAACACCAGGATTTGATTCAAATTGATGAGGGAATCTACAGGTATTTGAATCACCTTCAATTAGCATAATAGATAGATTATCAATTATTTATACAAGATAAATATTAATTTTAATGTTTATTTAGGGGTAAGCATTTTTTTTTTCAGATAAAAATAGCGTCTTTTACAACCCTATTTTAAAAAGTTTATGGTAAATGAATTGAAAAACTTGAAAATATATTTTCTAATAATCGGTGCGGTGTTTTTTTACTCTAACATCTCGCGGGCGAATAGCATTGACAATATTAAAGTATTGACAGTGGAGGATTCAGCCAAAATCAATAAACTATTAAATGAAGCTAAAGTATTTGAGGAAAGAAGAGACTATGAAAAGGCAGTAGCCGCTGTATTGGATGCTGTTAAATTAGCCGAGAAGGCCGATTATGAATACGGAAAATACAAGTCATACAAAGCCCTGGAAATCTTGTACCGCGATGCTGGTAAGCCAATATTATCCACGAAGTACAAGTACAAAGCTATTAAATCCCAGTCAAAACTGGAAGAAATAAATTATGAACGGGATGTAAAGGAAAGGAAAGACAGACTTGAAAAAGAAA
>JBBQIF010000291.1:0-4353 GCA_038324665.1 Bacteroidia bacterium | reverse complement strand
AAGAAAAGCAATATGAAAAGGGTATTAAAATAAGTGATGAAGAAATGAGTAAAATAAAAATTTCTAAACACAAATTTCATGGTGAATGGAATTATACAATTAAACCAAAGTTGTAATATTTATTATGTCCCAAATCCTAAGATAAAAATCATTAGCAAGACGCCAGAACTGCGCTGTAACAAAATCCAGCCTACCCAATCCCATTTGAGCTTAACCATGCACCAATAACTTCAAAACCTGAAGTTTATTGTTCACGGATTAGGAAATGAAGTCTTGTAAATTCTCTTTCTTAAAGCTTAAGTATGCTTTAAAGCAAGTTGCGAGCTGAGTTGAAATATATGCTTACCCCATAAAGCAAACCTAATAGTTTATTCAATCTTCTTATAATTGATATTGTAAGTATTGACTTGCACACCGTTATTATATTCAACAATTTGCAGATTAACATAAGGCTCGTTGGCCATAATGCTTTTTATGTATTCCGGTGAGGCATTGCACAAACCCGACCAATCAAATTTACCATTCAAATTGCCAAAGTACCATAGACCATCTCTTGCGCCATTTTTATATTTACCTATTTCATTCAAAACACCATTAATACTATAGCCTTTGTATATGCTATCATGTTGCCCATGCTTATAAAAAGCTTCATACACTAATTGGCCCTTACTGTCCAATAATTTAACATACCCATTTTTTCCATCAAAAGTTTTGTTACCAAGACTGTCAAAGAACTCAGAAAATTGAAGGTTGGCACGCAGAAAAGGGATACTATCATCGCAATGTAATTGCAATACCGTTCTATCCATAGTGCGATTCGGTTTTGAGAGGCCCATTAACCTTCCATTAGAATACCTGAGCCAATAGGTATGCTTAACAGTGCTATATTTTCTATAGATAGGTTTTCCATCAACCCAAATTTGAGATGAATCACAATCTATACAGTACGCTGTTTTATCTAGATTGATATAGTTCCTGCCATTTTTATAACTACCATTTACAATGCTAAAAGGTAGATCTACATTCATATTAAAATGAACTAACATTCTGTTATTGTACCATATCTTTTCTGAATTTATTCTATCAAGAGCGCTGTAACCAAAAAAATATTCCCCATTGGAAACAGCATGATTATAGAGTGTATTGACAATATCCTTTTTATCAAGCTCAGTCAGGCTCCCAGTTGTTGATTCGATGGTATCACCACTTTGGGCAAACACAAAACATTCAAATTCTGATTTGTCATCTGGCAGATTCACTCTACAAAAAACTTTTGCTGTTCTTTCGGATGCTTTCATTGCACGGCTATTTCTTTTACTGAATAGAAAACTACCTCTTAAATAATATTGTCTGTTCTTGCTCTTGCCAACATAAAGTATGGCACTGTCCATCTTTCCTTTGGAATCGAACCTAAAGGTGGAGAGCACTGATTGCTCGCTATATTTATTGTAAGTTTTCGAAAACTTCCCTGACAATTGAGCGTATTCATCATATCGCAAAAATATTTCAGTGTTAAGGCTATCAGAAATAATTTTTTTAGTAATAAGTTGATTCAATCCACGTGAATTCATATATAGACTGCTTGTATCAATTACAATGCTGTCATTTTTATAATAAAAGGCCATAAAATTTTTATTCGATATTTTCTCCCCACCACTATTTATGTTATTTCGTATGACCGTTTCTGTTGTATCTCCACTTTGTATCACTGAAAATATTTCTTCCCCCCTCAGATTATAGGCCTTATTGAATAAAAGCATACCTCCCGCAAAACTATAATTACTGAGTACTACATTAGATCTGATAGCCACTACATTAATGCTATCATATCTAAACAACTCAATCTGATGGCTTTGTGATTGAACATTTGAAACATACACCAAGTGCTTTTTATCTAGAAGAAGGTAATCGTGAAACGTCTGCTTAAGATAATCACTTAAAGTATCTAGTATTTGAGCATTTAAATAAACTGATAACCCTTTAAATCCTGGCATAATATCTGATTCTCTCATTATAAAATAAGGCTGCGGCACTAAAAGGTAAACAAGATTGCCAGTATAAAGCTTGTTATTTATGAATAAACGGTCGTTGAACCCAAATTGTATGTTGCCCCATGTGAAATTGTCACCATTGTTTTTTGCTTTCATATCTTTAACAGCAACAATTTGCATACTATCATTCAATTGATAGATTGTTGTTCTGCTGTAGAAATTTCTCTTGGTTGAATCAATAAACACATTTGTTTTCCTAAAATTAATTTCCACTGTTAAACTATCAGTCTTCTTAACAATATAAGTAGGATAATGAGAATTACCCCAGCCATCATCCATTCTCAAGGGATAAAAAAAATAACCCTTCGGTGTTTTTGACCTTCTGGTTTTGGTATATTCATGAGCCCAGCCATAATCCTTTGTCTTGAATGCCAAAATGCTATAACCAGGTTGACTCCAGTAGGTCCTTCTCTTTTGCGCTCTCGTTAAAGCTTTACCTTCTTTCAACAGCACTGAATCATTTATAAAAGGTGACTTTTGATATTCATTGCTTGTGCAAAGCCATAAATTTTCACTTTTATACCTGTATCTTTTTAACCGATAGGGCATATTTGCGTAAATTAATATTCTTTCATTCTTATTGGTCTTTTCTTTGGCCTGATTGGGAAACTCCAATTCCTCAATAAACTTTACATTCATCGGATTATCTGCAACCTTATTTTTATACAAATAATCAAAAAGTATAAAGCCTGAATCAGTCTTATTAAAAATCATAAAATTACCATTTAATCTGCCCCATGCAAACTCTTTGTATGCTTCAAGTTCTTGCTTATTCAATTTCAAGGACCTTTCCTGCTTTACTAATTTTCTGAACACGAATTCATTAAAACAAGCAATATAATATTTATCAGGTTTCCATGTTGAATCGCCATAATTCTCCATGTAATTTCTGCCTAGTTTTACAACTGCTACACCTTCTATCATTGTATCGGGTATTAAAAGACGACCGTCATCCCAATCTGAATCCTTCAATTTCATTAATCCTAGAGCCCTTGCAATTGAATCATAATAAGGAACGATACGGGTACTGTTAATTGACAAATCAAATAAGCTACAGATTTTATCATCCTCTGTCAAAATAAAATTCCTACTTTCATGTTCATTATCATCCGGCAAAGAAGGCTCAGGCTTGTATTCATGAATTGTTTCCATTTCTTTAGAAAATTCAATTTTGGGAAAATAGCGCCCCATTTGTGACTTAAAGCTTTTCCTTTTTTTCGACCTGCCAAAATAAAGATTAGTATAAAGCCTATATTCCTTGCTGTTATGATTAATAGTGTATTGGTTACAGTGAATGCGTCTTTTCCTTGAGCCTATCACTAACTGCTTTATAGTTGTAACCTTGTAATCCTTGTATGAAAGTATAAAATGCTCATGATCATATTCCTTATTCAAATCAGCATCATAATTTTCCACCATATAAAGTTCGCTGTATTTTAGGCTGTCTTTGATAAAACCCTTTACTTTTTTATACCATTGAATAGTTCCATAAGCAGCCTTCAATATAGTATCTGAATGGAATAATAAAGTTTGCAAAGACTTCTTAGTTTCAACTACTTTTATATTATCTCCAGGGTAGTTAAATAACAGGTAATTGTCCTCCAGGTAAATATCTAGGAAAGATACCCCATCAGGTTTTTTAGAATTACAAAAAGCTAATCTTTTATTACCGGGGAATAGCAACACACAAATGCTATCCACAAGCAAAGAATCCTTGTTTTTCGGATCGGGATAACGTCGCTCAACCCTTGCTAATTTGGTCACACTCCCTAAAGTATCAAATAACGTAATTGACTTACACAAACGATCAACAATCCTTGCATTGAGGCTCGTCAAACCTCCGCAATAGAAAGTTTTCACAGGCAAAAGAAAGGTATCTTTCTTATTAAAAGAAAATGGTTGAATGGCCTTTTTCAATCCGCTATTCAGAACATCTAAAATATTAATACCAACAAATGGTGCCATCTCCTGGCTCAATAATATTTTTGTGTCTATATACTCCGTGGTATTTATTTTCTGAGCATGAACAACATGGGTTAACATTAAGGTAAAAACAACTGCTATAAAACTCAAAATATGTTGATATGGACGGATTGTTATCAAAGCTATCGTACTAACAACAATAATAGTCTATTAATTGCTTTTTTGAAGATATTTTTTTTCAAAAGTTGCCTACAATTACATTTTTCGAATAGTCTATGTAATTTTATTTAAACTTGTACGTTTATACTACATGAAGCATCTAATACTGATTTCAATATTCGCTTTTGCCTCTGTTATTGGAGCGCAGAACACGTACACC
>JBBQIF010000290.1:0-4359 GCA_038324665.1 Bacteroidia bacterium | reverse complement strand
TCCTGCCTGTGTTTAGTGCTAAATACCATATGTAGATAGTTTTTTACGAGCGATTGTCCCATAGTTTTTGTCTTATCAACAAACATAATTATTTTACTTTAAACAATTAAATTTATTAGACACTATGGCTCGGATTGGCATACTTCTTAACTAAAAACCATTCAATTAAATAAATACATCTAACTATAATCATTCTTCCTATCTCAACCTAAAATAATCCTATCAATTCCCCCTATACAAAAGTTTTAAATTTTTCATTTAATTTGCAACCATGAACAGTAGTGAAGAAAATGTTGAGTGTTTAATTATTGGAAGTGGCCCTGCGGGCTTTACAGCAGCGATTTATGCCGCAAGAGCAGATATGAAACCAGTGATGTACGAAGGCATGCAACCCGGTGGGCAGTTAACCATTACCACAGACGTAGAGAATTATCCCGGTTATCCTGACGGTATCATGGGACCAGAAATGATGGAGCATTTTAAAAAACAGGCGGTTAGATTGGGCACCGATGTGCGCTTTGGGATGATTACTGAGGTGGATTTTAATGTTCGCCCTTTTAAATGTACCGCCGATGGTGCAAAAATAATTATGGCTAAAACAGTGATTATCGCCACTGGTGCAAGTGCCAAATGGCTAGGTATTCCCAGTGAGAAAAAACTAAATGGCAGCGGTGTAAGTGCCTGTGCGGTATGCGATGGGTTCTTTTATAAGGGTCAGGATGTGGCCATTGTAGGGGCAGGTGATACCGCTTGTGAGGAGGCCAGTTATTTATCAAAACTTTGTAAAAAGGTACACATGATAGTAAGGAAAGATACTTTCAGAGCTTCAAAAGCCATGCAGCACCGTGTAGAAAATACCCCTAATATTGAGATCCACTTTAACAGTGAAACAGACGAGATATTAGGCGATACCCTGGTAGAAGGTGTGAGAATAAAAAACGTCATTGATGGCAGCACCAAAGAAATTAGTGTCACAGGATTTTTTGTAGCCATCGGTCATACACCCAATACTGCCATATTTAAAGGCATGCTGGATATGGACGAACAGGGTTATTTAATTACACAATCGGATAGCAGCAAAACAAACATTGAAGGTGTATTTGCCTGCGGCGATGCGCAGGATAAAATTTACAGGCAAGCGGTAACGGCTGCAGGTACTGGCTGTATGGCGGCGTTAGATGCAGAAAGATGGTTGGCAGCAGGTGGACATTGAAATTAGAAACTGTAGTTTAATCCTATACTGAAATTCATTGCATTGTTGGTTTGGTGAGTGCGGTCTGCATGACTGAAGAAGAATTCATCATCATTTAAAACAAATGATTTACGTGTATCAGTGAAGCTTTGCTCTCTGGAAACGCTTTTCCATATCGGAATATTTATACCGAAGTTTAATACCCAAGTAAAGGACAGATTCTTAGTAATTGCCCTTGTAGCACCAATCCCGGCATGTAAATTAATAAAACCGATATGATCAATCCCGGCATTCGGGATATTATATAATCTTTCACTTTGTTTATTTTGCTGATAATACTTTAGCGAATCTTTGGGATTGCGAGACAGATTATCATACCCTGTCTTTATTTCAACAAAACTGCCATAAGGAGCTATGGCCCCTTTGGAAGTTATGAATTTCCTTATGCCTACACTATATCCTGCAACCTTATAATAAATATTTTTTTCATTCGCCGTAAAATTAATAATACTACTACTTGTTGAAGTAGCTTTCGGATCTTCAACACCAAGGCTTGGGCCTTTATCTGTATTAATGTGCAATTGGCTTTTTGAAAAAGAATAATTTAAAATTAAACATGTCCTGCGGTTAATTACCCGCTGATAAACAAAACTATGAATATTCTGTTTCATATTTAATATATCCTGCAGATGAAAGACTGTATTAGAATAACCAATAGTGTTCCTTGCTTTAAAATTAAAATTAGCCTGTGCATTGGCAACGATTGACAGTATTGAAAGTAGTGTTAATGATAGTAACTTTTTCATATTCCTATTTCTTTTTCTTAGCTTTCACCTGACTGAGTGTATAGGCAATTTGCATATTAATGATCTTTTGCTTAGGTCTTCGCCTTATTGAATTATAGGTAATCAATCTTTGTTCCCCAGATGTCATATCAATGACTGTGCTGAAATAAACCAACTCTTTATCCGAGTCTACTGTCCATCCTAACATTAAAGGCAATGTGGGCAGTAGGAAAACACCAACTACAATAACACCGGCTACCACCTCATGTTTAGTGCTTTTATAGGAGAAGCCAGTTAAACAGACATTTCTGTATCCATCTCTTTCCACCAAAGAATCAATGTATTTTTGAGAAAATAAAATATCATTCTTGTCTGTATGGCTATATTTTTCTGAAACCCAAGTAGAAATAATTGCAAAGCGATTTAACTGTAAAGAATTCAACGTATTTCTTTTATTAATATCAATAATATTTACATTCAGGTTCAGGCTTTTTGCATTGTGCTCTATATATTCCGTTATGTCAATAGCTTTATGCTCATCATCCATATTATTGACTTTTACCTCGGTTTCATCAGAATTATAATAAGCTGCGCGATAAGAAGGAGCTATAATAATCAGCGAATCTATTCCCAAAGATTTACCTAATTTATTCTGAATTTTCCTTTCATCTGACAACATTTCGATGTATCTTCTCCTCGGTTCGCTCCTTAGCTCGCTCAGTCCCATTTCTTCTTCGTGCTTCTTCAAGTCAATCACAACATTTTCAATTGAATCAAAAAAATGGATAAAGCTTTCAGAAGCGAATTCCGTAATAAAGGCTAATTTTTCATAGCCGGAATTTGCTGCGACAACAGAAACAGAACGTTTTCTTTTAATTTTCTTCACTTTTGAATCCTTTACCTTTTTCACTTGCTTTTCTTCCACATCCGCATCAGTATTATCAACTTGACTCGTATCATTTTTAACTAACGCCAAAGGTTCCACTTTCCTTGTAAATGTTGCAGCGCCCAACTTACTGTTGTAAAGCAGGTCAGTAAAAACATCACAAGTAATTTTATAATTATAATTCGTAGGGTGTTTTTTATAGATACCATATAATGTCTTTGCGCAAAGCACATTAAACTCATTCTGCTTTATGCCAGTAAAAAGTCCATAAGGAATTGAAATCTGACCCTCATAATACTTCTCCTCCTTTGTATCAACTCCCTCATTCCCCTTCTCTTCGTCGTAACTAGCATTAAGCCGATATTTGTTCATACCGTAAAGAGATCCCGTCATTAACTCTTGGGTATATGTGCCTTCGTCATAAGTTTGCCCGAGCAGGTATGCTTGGTAATACGATTTTACATAACTTCCCTTAACAATATATAGATAACCGAGTTCATATCTGCAAAGCCTTACAACCTCCTCGAACTCTTTTTGAGCAAATATAAAAAGTTTGCCCTTATCGGTGCTTTTGATGTATTTTTCAAGATTGGATTTTCGGTATTCAGTATTTGGGTGTGAGCTTTCTTCATCATTTTCATCTTCCACAGCAGATATCTCAGTAGCCGAATCAGGAAAATAGGATTTTGGAACTTTATAAAAGGAATCATTGAAAAAAGTTTTGGGGAATGGTATCTCATCGAAAGGAAGATAACTGTATAGCAGAATATCCATCATTTTTATTGCTTCATTCTCATCGTAGCCAGCACGGGCAAATAATTTCAACCCTTCAACATCAGCTGCTGCTTCATTCTCCTTACTGTATTTAAGTATCTTTATAATCTTCTCATCTGTGCCCAAATCATTATATTTCCTGTTAACTAATATATCCTTCGTCCTTTTGAAGGATTCAAAGGAATGGTTAAGTTTATAATGTGAAATTTCATGCGCCAAGACAAATGCAAGCTGAGCTTCATTCTCAAGTTGTGCAATCAAACCTGTTGTTACAAATATGATTCCTTTGTTAGTGCTTAAAGCATTGGCAGAAGGCACATTCAGCAGATAAAACCTCATTTTGTCTTTCAATTCCGGTTCCTTCTCAAGTAATTTATCCGCAATTAAATTGATGTAATTGCTTACCTGGTTACCATAAAGCACCCTGCCGGACAAAAGGATATCATCAATCTTATAATTCGTAAGGAAGGAGAATTCCTTTTCCAGTTTACGGTCCTTTCTTGAACTACTTTTATTCTTTCTGATATCGGCCACATCATTATAATACTTTTCGTAACTGGGTTTTAAAAAATCAGCGGGTGGCGTACCAGCACATTTTAAAGGTGTATAATGACCATAATCCATAGATTGTGAATTACCTCGATTAAAGCAAAAAACAATAATTCCAGACAGTATAGAGAATATTCTTAAGCGGTTAATCATTTTACAATAATATAAAATTT
>JBBQIF010000289.1:0-4375 GCA_038324665.1 Bacteroidia bacterium | reverse complement strand
CTTGGTTCTTTGGGAGCGGCATCTGCATTTTCAATTTCATTTACCGTTGCTTTCAACTGGTTCTTGGTTCTCCTTAATATGAGGAGGACTATCAATAAAACAACAATTAGGAAAATTAAAATGTAGAGCGTACTGGTACTGAAGAAACTACCTTCTTCGCCCTTAGGTGTATTATTATCAACAACAACTATAGCAGGGGTCCAATCTTTTAAATAGACGATGATAGTTTTTATTTGATCATCGCTTAAATTTTCGAAAACGTTCATCGCAGCCTTTCCATTTTCGTTATAAACTGCAATGGCATCTTTATCACCACTTGCTCTTAATTTCTCATTGTTCCTAATCCACTTTAACAACCATTCATCCGTCCTCTTAGGGCTAACGCCATGCAAAGCAGGACCTACCAATTTAACATTCATGGCGTGGCATGAAGTACAATTGAGTTTAAATAGCTCTTCCCCTTTTACACCATCAGCAGACAGAGGTTTGCCGGAAGGCTGGGCAAATAGATTTAAATTGAGGAAAAGTAAAAAGGCTACTAAGAGAGATTTTACTAGCATGTTATAATTATTTCGGTTTCTAACCATGGGTTTATGACTGAAAAGTGACAATTCTAATGAGACCGCAAATATATCAATGAATATGACAATGATAAAATATTTTATTCACATAAATTTAATTTAGAACTATTCTATATAAATTTATAAAAAGTTAAAAATCAATAACCTGTAAATAATAAAAAAATTGACTTTAATAATAATAAAAATTAATTATTGTACAATTATTTTTTCAGTAAAAGTTTTGTTATCTGATATAATTGTCAAGAGATACATGCCTAAAGGTAGGCCTGAGGTATTGTAATTCAGAGTTGACCCTACATCCATTTTTTTGGTCTCCATGATTTGGCCCAATACATTGGTAACAGTTAAGGTCGAGGCATTTATTGAATAAACTGAGAACCCTGATTGTGTGTTTGCAAACGAATAAGGTTTATCAATTGTAGAAATATTACTTGATGGCACATAAGGATCAAAAGTATAAACCGTGCCATCTGTTGGGTGAGTTGGAATACCTTTAAATGTACCGGCAGTCAATACGTGGAAAAGCACAGGGCTAGTAGCTGTTCCTGAAATGGCAAGGTAAGGGGAATTGTCATAATCTATGAATCCAAAAAAGAATTGATCAAAGTTAACATCGGTGATGACATTAGGACCAAAATGGAATTGAAATTTTCCGCCTTTCTCATACAGCCATATCTGATTGTTAACAGTATATTCTTCAGTGCTATCAGAAGTGTTAGACCTCAAATTCTTGAATTGTACTTTTATAATTCTGTCGCCTGCAGTGCCTGTTATGTTATACGATATTTCTGAACCAACAGGATATAACTCACCGTCAAAATAATAATTATCTGACCCCATAGATATAATATCTGCCTTGTAGCTTGTAAATGAAACTGAATTTGGTAGGATATTAAGACTATCATACTTTTTGCCGAAATACTCGAACTGGAAAGGTGTTTTGGTAATAAAGTCACCAATCCATGCACTTTTAACAACAGTATTGCCTGTAAGTGGAGTGTAAGTAGAAGTTGATTTTGCAAAAGTGTATTCTAATTGTCCATAAGCATTAAAACAGATGGCCGCAACCAAAATAAGTAAGATTTTTTTCATGTTGTATAATTGTAAATTGAAGGTGCAATTATACATAAATTATTGCATTACTGTGACAGTGCCTTTTTGAGTGTAGAATTTATTGTCCCAACCTTTATAAGTTATGATCCATATATAAACATCATTCCCTGCAATAGCCCCATTCACTTTGCCATCCCATTGGTTTCCTTTAAAGTCGTTTTGCCATACTTTTTGTCCCCATCTGTTGAAAACTTTCATATCATAAACCCTTACAAAAGCATGAGAAACTCCCCAAACATCGTTTATGGCATCATCATTCGGTGAAAATGCATTGGGTACAAACACCAGAGGTGGCTGAATCAGGCGTATCGTATTTGATTCACTAAATGCATTATAGCCTTCATCATTGCTATTTTTTCCTTCTATTCCTTTTACCTGGTAATAATATGCTCCCCACCATAAATCCAAGTCATCATCATGGTGTGTTCTCATTATACCAGTGTTTGTTAGAAATCTCAGACTGCCAGTATCTACCTTTCTTACCAATTCATAATTATTAACGCCACCTACCCATTCCCTATATGGATTCCAATGCAGGTCAAAATACAAATGCCCTACATCTCCTTTTAAAACAATATTACAAGCTTCGTTACTCGGTCTGCTGACGTGGCCACATTTATCATTAACAATAATTTTATAGCAATAACTTTTATTATCTACAGAAACCTTAGAATCTGTATATGTTGTATCCAGAATATTTTCAGTAGAATAAATTTTCCTGTATCCGCCTACCACTGTTGCATCATTGATATTCTCGGATTTCAATATATCATAACTTCCAAAATCTTCTTCCCTGCTCTTGAACCAACTAATCTTTACCTTGCTGTTATCAATTACTGTCGCATAATTCATATAGGTAGAATCAATTGGCGAATTATATTCTTTCATCGTACTGATTCTAACACCCTGATCGTACGTTTTATTGCAGATATTAACGCCTACCATGTAATAGGTGAAATTATTTGCTTTGGGGTCAAGTGACACTTTATCAAGGTAGGTTCCTGCAAGATTTGTTTTTATGGTATCCAATGCCTTTAAGCTGCCGTTCGGACTTTTCCGGTACAAAATAATATGTTTAAAATATTTGTTTTTCGGAAAACCTTCCCATGTTAACTTTAAGCTGCCGTCATCCTTAAAGTTCAAACAGAAGGCTTCGGGCGTTGCAGATAAAGGCGGATCTTTCACCACAATTCTAATCAATGCCTCATTACTGTCCTGCGTAGGACAACCTCTATCATATACTTTAACATATAGCTTAATAGTATCTATGCCAAGATGCTGGCAACCAGCTTCCCATGTAATCCTTGCTGTCAGTTTATTTACATTCGGATCCTTTATAATGGACTGAATAACTGGCAGTGGTTTGGGAAATTTTGCACTTAAAAACGGCGTGCCCGTTAATTTAATGGTTAGAGAATCATCATAATCCTGGTCAGATACTGCTATATTAAAATCAAGTGTATCTGTTGCAATTACCGAGTAAAATGAATCGAAGGCTTGCGGTTTTCTATTTAAATTCTCAAAATCTATTTTGAATAATGCATTGTTGCAATTATCTGAATTATTGGTCCTGCTCCATACGCCCGGCGTGGTAGGAAAATAACTTTGCTGCCCACAACCACCACATACAGATTGATAAATAATCCCCTTTTTATCGAACCTGCTGGTACCCCCGTCAACATGTTCCTCGGAGGCTTTATTGGCAGTACCAATTCCTCCAAAGTAAGTGGCAAATAACAGTTCCCTTAAATTCTTACTGAATACCGCCAGATAAAAGTCGGCAGCATCCGTATTCTTTTGCAGTGCGTTGATAGTTATTGGCATTTTATTAGTACCCCCTCCTGTAAAGGCTCCCAGGCTATAGCCACCCCAGCCTGAAATAAATATCCGTTCGCATTGGTCAACCAGAAAAGCTGTTGGTGAAATATCAGGCAAGGTTTTACCTGTTGCTCCAAAAACAGTCTGAAGTTCTATACTAGTGCATTCTTTATTAAATTTTACAATAAACTGTTTAGCCCCTGAATTGGAATAAACATTTGGTGAAACACCCATACTCCCCATTGTTTGCCCATACAAAAATGGTTTACCATATTTATCCGTTTTTACAAAATAGGATTGGTCATAACCTGCCGTTCCAATCATTGTAAATGCCATGATGCCGCCATTGTCTTTATTAAGCCTTAAAAGGTAGCCATCGGCGCTGCCGCCATTATTTGTTTTAAATGCACCGGCCACAGAATACCCAAAAGTGGCAGTAGTAGTGCCGCCTGTGACATATAAATCATTGAATGCCCCCAAATCCAATCCATACGCTGCATCATCGCCAGCCCCACCTATATAGCTGCTAAACAACAAATTGCTGCAATCTTCATTTAACTTGAATACACAACCCTCCTGTTTGCCATGGTATATTGGGTCAAAAGCATTCTTTACAGGAAAATCAGAAGACTTAGTACTTGATGCCACATAGATTAAATCCATGCTATCAAGTATGACCTCTCCTCTAAAATCATCGGCATAATTGTGCAACAATGGGCTGATATCATTGCTAGGCCGGTCGCCATTCAACCCGTCATGGCCAGTACCGCCCATATAAGTGGCGTTTAATAATCTACTACCATCTTTGGAAAGTATGGCTATAAAAATATCTGCGTTGCCATTGTGGCTGTCGTCGAAAGACT
>JBBQIF010000288.1:0-4380 GCA_038324665.1 Bacteroidia bacterium | reverse complement strand
GGCCATACTGCAGCGGTAACAATTGCCACAAATATGGCAGGTAGGGGAACGGATATTAAGATCAATGATGATGTTAAAAAAGTGGGTGGTTTGGCCATTGTGGGTACAGAGAGGCACGATTCGAGGCGAGTGGACAGGCAGTTGCGTGGTCGTGCGGGAAGACAAGGAGACCCGGGGTCTTCACTGTTCTTTGTATCTCTGGAAGATGATTTGATGCGTAAATTTGGAAGCGACAGAGCTTCTAAATTGATGGACAGGTTTGGCTATAAGGAAGGTGAGGTGATACAACATTCCATGATGAGTAAGACGATAGAAAGAAGCCAGAAAAAGGTGGAGCAGAATAACTTTGGAATGCGTAAGCGATTGCTTGAGTATGATGATGTGATGAATAAGCAGAGGACTGTAATTTACAAACGCAGGAAGAATGCCCTCTTTGGTGATCGTTTAGCGTTGGATCTGCAAAGCATGTTGTCAGATTGGTGCGATGAAAAAGTGGGTTTTGCGAAAGAAGGGGATGATTATGAATCTCTGGCTCTGGAACTGGCGTTGGAATTTGCGATTGAGGCACCATTCACACAGGAGGAATTCAAAAATGAAAAGTTGGAACCCCTAGCTGATAAATTATATGAGACTTTGCAGAATGCTTATACGCACAGACAGTCGCAATTGCGTGAAACAGCTATGCCGGTTTTGAATAAAATTTACAATAACGAAGGTTCAAAAGTGGGCTTTGTTATGGTGCCCTTTTCCGATGGGATTAAGAACTTTGGCATACCAATTGATTTAAAGAAAGCGGTGGAGTCTAAAGGACAGCAGTTGAACCTGGAATATGAAAAGAATATCTGTCTTGAAACCCTCGATGATGAATGGAAAGACCATTTAAGAGAATTAGATGAATTAAAGCAATCGGCTAATAATGCTACTTATGAGCAAAAGGATCCCTTGCTGATTTATAAAATTGAATCTTTTAAATTGTATTCAACCATGGTATCCCGAATGAACGAGAAGATTCTGGCCATGTTGTTCAAGGCAAAGATTGCAGTAGAGGATGACACTAAAGTAAGGCAGGCCGCACAACCGCAAAAGACAGACATGAGCAAAATGAAACTCACAAGGAATGACAATAATGCTCCTCCGGGTTTGCCAGAAATGATGGGTGGATCAGGCGATGATGATGGCGTAAAAATGAGCAGAGCCGACAGGCGTAAAATGGAACGAGATACAAAAAAGCAAAAATAAGGATATGTTTACACCAAGTTCGAGAGTAGAAAAAATGAAAGGATTAAAAGGTAAATTTTTTATCATATTCCTTGCTTTATTTACATTTACTGAAACGGATGCCCAAGGCGTTATTACAGTTGACAAACCATTGGGTCTTGAAGGATTGTTATGGAGCAGAACAGCTGCCAGGAAGCATCCTGATGCTAAGATAGACGGCTACCATATTTTAATCTTCAGAGGGGATAATCGCAATAAGGCAGAATCGCAGAAAGCGCAATTCGATGCCCTTTATAGACAATACAGTGAAGTGGTATGGGAAGAACCCAATTTTAAGGTTTACGTCGGGTTATTTAAAAACCGCATGGAATGTATGGACTTATTCAACCAGATCAAGGACCAATTTCAAACGGCCATTATCGTAAAGGATAAGATTATGTATCCTCCTTTGTAATTTTTTGATTGATTGATTTTTAAATTTTAGGATTTAAGAACGCATTGAGAGGGAACCATTAACCATGTAAGCGCATGTAAGTTTTTTATTTTGCTTCGCTAAGTAAAATGGTTCAAGATATAGGCGGAAATAAGTTCGAAAAAAAAATATTTAATCCAAAATATAAAAGCCAGAATTCCTTACTCAATTTAGCTCCAGGAATTAAAAACCTGTAAGAATGCATTAAAAGGAACCATTAACCACGTTAGTCACGTTAGAGCACGTAAGTTTTTTATTTCGCTTCGCTTTATAAAAGGGTTCCTATATTTACGGAAATGAGGTTGGTAAAATAATATTTAATTTGATATAAGTATTTGAAAAGTAGTTTTTTATGTTAATCACTTGAAAAGTTAGCACTGAATGGTAAGGTTTATCTCACAATTTTTAATCAATTTTGGTAACAAACAATTAAAATTGAATGGAAATTACAAAGTCAATCCTGAATGACCTATCGTATCAACTTACCGGAGCTGCAATTGAGGTTCATAAAACTCTTGGACCGGGTTTATTGGAAAGTATTTATCATCAATGTTTGAAGCACGAACTTACGCTTAGGGGAATTAATTTCATATCTGAAATGATTGTCCCTGTCAAGTATAAGGATATGGCGTTAATGTCAGACCTTAGATGTGATCTTCTGATTGAAAACTGTATGGTTGCAGAATTGAAATCTGTTGAAACTATCTTACCTGTGCATGAAGCCCAACTAATGACTTACATGAAATTGATAAAAGCTCCGAGAGGAATAATATTGAATTTTAATGTTGCTAACCTGTTTTACGAAGGTCGTAAGACTTATGTGAATGAGTTTTTTACAGACCTAAAAGAAAAGTAGTAGTTAGCGATTAAATCTTTAGATTTAATAAACTTAGGTGCTCTAAGGTGACTTACGTGGTAAAGGATTTAATTTTTTTGCCGGTAGTCAATTTTGATTACGGTGATTAATCCTGAATAAAGATAATTCATTCATCAAATTATCAAATTGGTTTGCGGCTACTCAATATAACCCCAGTGTTTCAACTTCAGATCATCCTTACGCCAGTTTTCTTCCACTTTAACCCTTAGGTCGAGGAATACTTTTTTCTGCACAAAAGCTTCAATGTCCTTTCTTGCTTCGGTGCCTATGCGTTTAATGCCTTCACCGTGTTTGCCAATGATAATTCCTTTTTGAGAGTCTCGCTCAACGATAATGAAGGCGTAAATCTTGTCGATATTGGGTTCTTCTTTATAATCATGCACAATCACTTCGGTACTATATGGTATTTCCTGTTCATAATATTTGAATATTTTCTCGCGTATCATTTCTGAAACGAAGAAACGGGTATTTCTGTCGGTGAGTTGGTCTTTTGGGAAGAACGGCTCATGTTCAGGTAAATAAGCGGCAATGGTCTTCACCAGAGATTCGACATTCAATCCTGTAAGAATAGAAAGGGCAAATATTTCCTTTGGGTTAATTTTTGCTTTTAGATCGGCCATCACGTTGGACACTTTTTCTGGGGTGGACAAGTCAACTTTGTTGACTATTAATATAATGGGACAGGTAGCCTTATTAATCAGCGCTATGTGTTCATCTGTCAGATCAGCATTGGTAACATCTACTAGCACAATCAGCACATCAGCATCGTCAACACTTTCCTTTACGGCCACCATCATGCTTTCATGTAGTTTGTAGGCGGGTTCTATTATGCCCGGCGTATCCGATAATATCAACTGGTATTCTTCAGTATTAATGATACCCTTGATTCTGTGTCGTGTAGTACTTGCCTTTGGTGTAATAATACTGAGCTGTTCCCCAATCAGCGCATTGCTCAATGTACTTTTACCCGCATTTGGTTTTCCTATTATATTTACAAATCCTGCTTTATGTGCCATTCGTTATTTTTGATTTTATTTATTTTTGATTTTTGATTGTACAGAAGCAATGCATTGCGTTTCAGCAAAATGCTCTCATCCCATTACCGCTTACTGCCTTCTGCATATTGTCTTCAATTACTGCCTACTGCATTCTGCCCCAACTTACCACATACTTCCTTCCTCCCATTACAGCTTACTTCCTTTTAATTCCCAATTGCCAACTGCCAACTTTTCCCAGTATCCTGAGCTTGTCGAAGGATGCCAACTTTCCCAAGGTCAGACTGAGTTGATCGAAGGCTGCCCCCTGCTTTCTTTTTTGCCACCTATCACCCTGAGTCACCCTGAGTTTATCGAAGGGTATCGAAGGGTATCGAAGGATATCGAAGGGTATCGAAGGGTATCGAAGGGTATCGAAGGCTGCCAACCGTCCCATTGCCTATTTTCCTTCAAAACCAAATCTACCAACCCCTCCGAATCCAATTGCCAACTGCCAACTACGGTCCTCTCTTGCCAACTTACCCAAGGTCAGACTGAGTTTATCGAAGGCTGCTCGTCTTCATTGTCTCGAAGGATATTCGCCAATTGCCCACAGGCCGCATCGATATCCTTCCCTCTACTGCGCCTTATATTCACTGTTATCCCTTTTGCTTCTACACGCTCTGCAAATTTCGCTATCTTATCTTTATCACTGCTTTTAAAATCTGCTTGGTCAATGCTGTTATATTCAATTAAATTTACCTTGCAATGTACCCTTTTTGCAAATTTTATTAGCTCATCTGCTTCGTCTCTGCTATCATTGGTGTCATTCATCACCG